>CALDIB010000042.1 GCA_937902125.1 uncultured Treponema sp. | reverse complement strand
CGCATTTTGCTACGCAAAAACAAGAAAACTCGCTACGTCGGCTGTTCCGCGGCTTGCCTACGGCCGGTCTGCTTACGCAGACTGCTTCGCACCGCTCCATAGCCTAACGCATTTTTCAAATTTCCCTTTGTAAATTTTCTATAGCTTCTTCGAGCAGTTTTATTGTTTTTGAATGGTCAGATTTTTTATTACTTGATTTTCCAGTTACCAAAAATTCTACGGATGTATTTAAGGCATCTGCTATTGTTACAGCCTGTTCAGCGTTCGGAAGTCTGTCTCTGTTAATCCACGATTGCAATGTATTGTAACTTTCATTGATTTTTTCAGCTAAATCTCTCTGTGTCATGTCCTGAAAATCTAACTTGTCTTTTACCCTTAACCAAAAGTCTAACATAAAACAAAAATAGCACGAATGTACTATTTATTACTTGAAAAATATGCTAAAAGTACCTATAATAGAATAAAGTTAGCACATTCGTGCGAAAATTTTTGCACAGTATATACTGTGCAAAGGAATTGAAAAATTCCTTTGCCGCAAATCTGCTCTTTGCTATGCAAAACTTGCAGATTTGCGGCAATGATAAAATAGGAGAATATATGTTCTGTTCAAAATGTGGAAACGAGGTAGAAGAAGGTACGGCTTTCTGCCCGAAATGTGGTACTGAATTAGGTGATTCAAAAGTAAAATCAGATACTTCAAAATCTAAATTTGCGTCTACTACTGAAAAGATTTCGCTCTTAAAGAAAGTAAAATCTTGGTCGCTCAAAAAGAAAATCATCATTGGAGCAGGTATCGTGCTTTTGTTCATATTGCTTGTTTCAATGTGCAGTGGTGGTAGTTCTGGCGGAAAGCATACCGTAAAATATCTGCGAAGCATGAACACAGAGGCTGCTCGTAATTGGGCTGATCTTATTGAAGAATATGGAATTGATGCAGTTGATGAAAACAATATGACCATTCTGCAGACGGCTGTAGGTTCGGACAATGGCGAATTAGTGGCGGCTTGTATCAAAGATAAAGCGGATGTAAACAGAAAAGGCTCTCGGACTGCGCCTGCGCTTATTATGGCAGTCCGACAGTGCAATTATGACATCACAAAACAGTTATTGGAGGCGGGCGCGGTTGTTAATCCGAAATATGAAAAAGATACTTCATTGTACGCCGCATTTGATGAGAATGAATTTGATGCGCTTTTTGAAGTATTGAAATGGAACGCAGGAACGCTTAACTCTGATTCAGTGACACAGATTGCGCTTTTACTTATTCCTTATTACCAAAAGAATGGACTCCTCGATCATTTTGATGATGGAAAAAACGCATTGTGTCGAACATGTTATCATGTTAATAACAATCACCAAAGAGTTGATAATATGACAGTTCTGACAGCATTGTTTGAAGCTGGTTATCAGCCATCTCAGGGTGACATTGGCAACTGGAGCGAAGGTTTGATAGGAGATGGATTTTATTCAACTGACGGTGAAGTGTCTAAGACATCGTGGAATATATTGACCAAAGTCCTGAAGCAAAAACAATACAAAGAAAAGTATGCAGAGCTTATGCCAAGAGTATTCAATTACTCCTATAGCAAAGGAACATATTCTGAATTTCTTTCAAAGACAATTCAGTTTATTTCATTCTTACTTGATGAAGGATATGACCCGTATATAGACGGTTCTAATCCTCAGATTTTTATCGATAAGCTTACTCGTATCTATGAAGAAGATTATGATGCCGAAGTATTGGAAGCGTTAGAATCGGCAAAGAAAGTTTTCGTAAATCATGGTATTGCAGTACAATAGGAGATTATTTTATGGAAGATGCCACTCTGCATACGGAACTTGTTGATATATATGAAAACAACAAAAATAAGTTTATGGAGCAGATAGAAAGCAGTCTTAGGTTTATATGCGGAAAACTGCAAGAATTCTGTTCACCGTTGTATGAGGGGCAACCATTCTATATTTGCTGCGAATTGCGTTCCCATTTTCCGACGGAAATGCAAAATGTTGATGCAAACAAAGAAATTTACATCACACGATTGTCTGACGAATATTTGTGCTTTTATGTGGAGAATAATGTCCATTATTTTATAAAAGCACCTTCTGTAACTTGCACAGAAATAAACTGTCTCCGTCATATATCACGAATCAATATACAATCTTCAACCGCAGATATTATAGTTGAATATATAAAATTTTTTAAAACAATAGAAAATCTGATTGAAAATGCCATTCAACAAGTCAAGATCCGTGAAGAAAAAGACTTTAATGATAGGATTCAAGATCAAATAAAAGATTTGGTACCGCAGAAAAAAAATGAATCGACAAAAAAATCACGCTGATATAAGGATATCAGAATTTTTTGAAAAAGTATTGAAGAATAATATGAAATAAATATCTTGACGGCAGAAAATCCTAGTGTTATATTATAGTTGTTGGGAGCGTTCCTGCCCTAAGTGGAAAACTTAAACTGAGTACGTTCCGACTCTGAGCGGAAAACTTAAACTGGGTACGCTCCGACCCAAACTGGAGAACTTAAAGGGGCGGCTTTCCTCATTCGGGAGGCCGCCTATTTTTTTGAGGCGACAGATGGCGGAAGAAAATATTTTTTATATAGTTAGCGATGATTACATCGCATACCTTTCAAAAACAGAAGCTCGCGTGATGAAAAATAAACCGGAAGAACGCACTTACCACAGAAAATACATTGGAATCATTACAGAATTGAATGGATTCAAATATTTTGTTCCGATGTCTTCTCCAAAAGAAAAGGACTATGCGAATGGAAGAATACGCAAAAACAATCTTACTACAATTTATATGCGGAACAAAGATAAATTATACGGAACGCTTAGATTCAACTGCATGATTCCTGTTCCAAATTCAGAATTATCAGAATACAGAATTAACGACGAAGGCGATTTTAGCTATAAAATGCTTATGCTTGCCGAATACAATTTTTGCAAAGACAACAAGAATAAGATTGAGAAAACCGCCAAGAATTTATATGAAAAGAAACTATCTATGAATGAAGACGAATTCCCTGTCGCAAAGATTGTGGTTGATTTTAGAAAAGTCGAAGCAGCGTGCAAGGAATTTTTAAAGCGCCGGGGCTAATAAAGGGCACCTCGAAAAACTCGCCTTTGGCGATTTTTCGACTGTGCCTGCGAGTTTTAAGTCGTTATAATATCACGACTTAAAACATCGCATTTTCAAAGTTACCTCGAAAAACTGAAGTTTTTCGAGGTTCCCTAAAGAAAAAAAAACATTGGGAATACTTTTGACGTACATCCAATGGCTTAAAAGTCTGTGATTCTAAGAACTTATGACGCGCAGATAAAAGATCTACTTCAAAAATACGCTGACTAAATTTTTCTCCCAAAATCCCGTAAATTCTCCCAAAATCCCGTAAATTCCCCTTGACAGAAAGAAAATTCGGGATTATATTATATGTGAACCGTGCACGAGCACGATAAAGGCGGCGCGCGGTTTAGGAGAACGGTCGCCGATAATCAAGACCGAAATCTTTTGACGGCGACGCAACGCCAACATTTTTGCTCGCTGAAAAGCTCGCAAAAACAAGGCGCAATATAGGAGGATAGCGGCGCTACAATTGGCGGCAAGCCAAAAATCGTTTGCTGGCCGCATAAGCGGCAACATTCGCGCTCGCAACCAAGCTCGCGCGAACAGTCGTAATATTAGGAGGACTTTTAAATGAAAATCAAATCGGTGTTCGGACACTCATTCGAGCGTTACGGAAAAGTTCTGACAGGCTACGACGTGAAGGAATTGCTTTCCAAGCTTGATTCCACCACTGAAAAGCCCAAGGACAAGGTAATCTACACGCCTGGCGACGCGGGCCTTGAGTCGCTTCCTGTGGCCAAGCAGTTTAGCGCAAACGCTTACGGCGGAATGCCGATCCAGATTGGCTACTGCAACGGCTTTAACACAAAGCTCAACTGCCTTGAATGGCACCGCGGAAGCGAAATCAACATTCCTTCAACCGACATCGTTTTGCTTTTGGCTCCGCTTCAGTCCGTAAAGAACGGAAAGCTCAACACAAACTGCGTCGAGGCCTTCTACGTTCCCGCCGGAACTGTCGTTCAAGTTTACGAGACGACGCTCCACTACGCGCCTTGCAACGCGGTCAAGGGAAAGGAAGTGAACCCCGACGGATTCCGGGTTGTGATAATTCTTCCCAAGGGAACAAATTTGGACAAGCCGCAAATTTCAGCGGTTGACAAAGAGGACAAGCTTTTGTGGGCGGCCAACAAGTGGCTCATCGCGCACCCCGATTCTGCCGAAGCCAAGCAGGGAGCCTTTGTGGGCTTGCAGGGCGCCAACATCAATCTTGCGAATTTGTAGCGGGGCGGAAAATCGCCAAGCTAAGATTCATATTTTAAGAGGAGAACTTTATGGAAAATTGGACAAACATTCCAAACGTAAAATTGGGAATCATCGCGGTAAGCCGCGACTGCTTCATCATCTCTCTTTCTGAAACAAGAAGGGCTGCCATTGCCAAAGCTTACGGCTCGGACCTTTACGAATGCAAGGTTACGGTAGAGAACGAGCTTGACATGCTCAAGGCTGTTGAAGACGTAAAGAAGGCCGGCTGCAACGCCCTCTGCGTTTTCCTTGGAAACTTTGGTCCCGAAACGCCTGAGACTTTGATTGCCAAAAATTTTGACGGCCCGGTAATGTATGCCGCCGCCGCTGAAAGCTCATACAAGAACGGCGGATTGATTGACGGCCGCGGCGACGCCTACTGCGGTGTCTTGAACTGTTCTTACAACCTTGGACTTCGTAAGCTCAAGGCCGTTCTTCCCGAATACCCTGTTGGAACAGCCGAAGAAGTGGCCGCCATGATGAAGGACTTTGTTCCTGTGGCCCGCGCCCTTATTGGACTTTCGCGCCTTAAAATCATCACATTCGGACCCCGCCCGCAAGACTTCTTTGCCTGCAACGCCCCGATCAAAGGCCTTTACGACATCGGCGTAGAGATCGAAGAGAACTCAGAGCTTGACTTGTTGGTTTCTTACAAGGCCCACGCGGGAGATTCCCGCATTGATTCCGTTGTCAAAGACATGGCCGCCGAGCTTGGCGCCGACGGAAACAACTATCCCGACTTCTTGCCCCGCATGGCGCAGTTTGAGCTTACCTTGCTTGATTGGGCCGAAAAGCACAAGGGCGCTCGCGACTACGTTGTCTTTGCCGACAAGTGTTGGCCCGCTTTCCCCGAGGCCTTTGGATTTGAGCCTTGCTATGTGAACAGCCGCCTTGCCAACAAGGGCATTCCGGTTGCCTGCGAAGTCGATATCTTTGGCGCTCTTTCTGAGTACATCGGAACTTGCGTCACAGGCGCTCCCGTCACATTGCTTGACATCAACAACACCGTTCCCCAAGACTTGTACGACGACGAAATCAAGGGAAAGACAAAGTATCCCTACAAGCTTACCGACACATTCATGGGCTTCCACTGCGGAAACACTCCCTTCTGCCGCTTGAACAAGGCTTGCAAGCCTGGAATCAAGTATCAGTTGATTCAGCACCGCTTGCTTGAGCCAAAAGGAAGCGAGCCTGACTTTACTCGCGGAACTTTGGAAGGCGACATCGCCGCCGGCGACATCACTTTCTTCAGATTGCAGACCAGGCCGGACACAAAGCTTCAGGCTTATGTTGCCGAAGGCGAAGTTTTGGACGCTAAGACACACTCTTTTGGCGGCATCGGCGTGTTCGGCATTCCTGAAATGGGCCGCTTTTACCGCCATGTTTTGGTGGCCAAGCAGTATCCCCACCATGGAGCCGTCGCCTTTGGCCATGTGGGAAAGGCCTTGTGGACAGTCTTCCAGTATCTTGGAATCGAAGACATCGCCTACAACCAGCCCGCCGGCGCGTTGTACGCGACAGAGAACCCGTTTGCGTAATATAGGTTCCTGACCAAAACTTGCGGCGAGACAGCCAACCTCCGGCTGCCTCGCCGTTTTTTTTTATTACATTTGCATTAAGGTTGAGTGGAAGCGTTTTTGTTTAGGATTCGTTCCACCAGAAGATTTACGCTTTGGGCGTCATAAGAATCGATTTTTTGTAGGTTTGAAAAAAGACGGTTCAATTGAGGGCTGAGCGGTTTTTCTTGAGCAGAATCCTTTCCTGTAACTAAGTATTCAACAGAAACGCCAAGCACTTTTGCGATGCGGACAGCTACGTCCGCGGAGGGAACGCTATTGTTTGAAATGCCCAGCGAAATTCCGCTAACTGCAAAATCCGCCTTTTGCGCAAGCTCTTTTCTGCTTATATTTTGATATTCCAGCTCGTTTGCGACATTTTTCCAAAAACCCATAATTCAACTTTATTAAAATATTAGAAATTTTGCTTTTAGAAATTTAATTTCTTGACAGATTTAGGTTTGTAAGTTAATATTTTAACCGCTAATGAATTATTGTTTAAAAATTTAATTTTAATGAGGTTATAAATATGGATTATTACGGCTCCCCGTTAGCTCCTCGTTCTTCTGGTTTATTAATAATCATTATTATGATTGTTATATTTTTGTTATGTCGTGAATTCTTTTGTTGGTATTGGAAGATTAATGAAAGACGAGACATTCTGAATTCTATAAAGAATCAGTTAAACGAGATTTCTGAAAAATTAGGTAATACACCAGAAATGAAAGAATTCGCTGACACAGAAACGAGTAAACAAAAAAAATAAATACAATGAAAATTATAAACTCAAATTCAAAAAGGCGGATGGTTTTCTAGAAATCTTCCGCTTTTTGCGCTAATATTCATCTATGCAAAAGATTTTCAACCAAAAAAAGACCGCCGCGCAAGTGACGGTTGAAGACGTTCTTAAAATAAAGAAGGGCGAAAAAGTTCTTATCATCGCGAATCCTAAAACCGCGGAAATCGCGCAAGACCTTTACACGGTTTGTTCCGACGCAGAGGCCGACACTGTACTTATGTATCAGCGGGAAAAAACTTCCATGGACAACGCTGAGCCCAGCGTCCTCGCGGCCATAAAAACCGCGCCCGACGTTATAATGTCAATTTCAAGCCAAAAGTTGGGTCACGACGCGGAGGCGGAAGCCAATCCCTATGTGGGCGAAAACGGCGTCAAATACGACAGCGCCTTTGACTACTTGCTTGAAGGAAAAAAATCCATTCGCGCCATTTGGACGCCGGGCCTCACTCCAGACATGTTCGAGCGGACGGCCAACATTGATTACAACGACATGGGGGAACGCTGCAAAAAGCTGGCGGCCAAATTTAAGGGAGCGGTTTCTGTCCGCGTCACCGCGCCTGGCGGAACGAACATAAGCGTTCCTGTTCAGGGCCGGGAGGCTCTTTTGGACGACGGAGATTTTTCAAAGCCCGGTCTTGGCGGAAACATTCCCGCCGGAGAAGTTTTCATAAGTCCTGTTGTGGGAAACGGCGTTGACTCAGGCTGCGAAGGAACAATCGTTTACGACGGCTCCATGACTTTTGGAGACGGCGACTCAATCATAAACACGCCGATTGTCGTCAAAGTGGAGCATGGATTTGTCAGCGACATCTCCGGCGGCGACGAAGCCAAAAGGCTTTTAAAGACTGTCACAGACGCTGAGGCAAAATCCGCGCAAATGGAAAAGAAGGGCCTTTTGCCCCAAGGCCAAGGGGAAATTTACAAAAAGAACGCGCGGAACATAGGCGAGCTTGGAATTGGAATGAATCCTTCCGCCACCATAAGCGGCAACATGCTTGAGGACGAAAAGGCCTTTCAAACCTGCCACTTTGCCATTGGCTGCAATTACGACGACGACGCGCCTTGCTTGATTCACCTTGACGGCGTTGTACGCCTTCCAACAATTGTGATTGAGTATGCCGACGGCTCTTCTTTTACCGCGCTGGAAAACGGGGCGCTAAAGGTTTAGAAGGCGCGGGAAGCCGCTTTGGGGCCTTAAAAAAAAATCGCCTTCTAAAAATTCAGCCTGCGCGCGATTTGTTCCCGGCTTAGCTCTTCGCTTTGCTTTAGCATGGAGGCGGGAACGCCGTAGGATTTTTCCAGCGCTTGGTCGGTCAAAACTTCGGCGGCGCTTCCCAAGTCTATGTCGTGGTTGGGGTAAAAAAGCATTACGGTGTCGGCGTATTTTTTGGTCAAATCCAACTCGTGCATGGAAATGTAAACCGTCACGCCTTTGGCGGCGCAGAATTCCTTTAGGTATTTTATCGCGCTTTCTTTTTGGCGCTCTTCCAAGGCAAAAAATGGCTCGTCCATAAAGACCGACTTTGAGCCGTACAAAAGTGAGAAGGCCGCGAGCGCGCGCTGCAATTGGCCTTTTGAAAGCGCGTTGAATTTTTTGTCCAGCAAATCTTGCAGCTCAAAAACTTCTTTGACTTCCTCCAAAAAATCTTTTCTTTCGTCCAGCGCTCCAAAAGCCGCGCCGCCAAGCGAGCCGTTTTTGTAAACGTAATCCAAGAGCGCGCCCGTTTTTTGGTCGGTGTCCAGTTCCATGTTTTGGTAAATGTAGCTGGCCAGCTGGTCCCGCTCCGATTCGCTGATGGTCCTTGTGTCGCAGCCCAGCAATTGAACCGTTCCCTCTTGGGGAAGGACGCGGCCTGCGGCCAAAAGCATAAAGGTGGACTTTCCGCTTGCGTTGGGGCCAACAAGGCTTACAAAGCCCGCCGGAAGCTCCGCGCTAAAATGGTCAAAAATCACCGGCGGTTGGATTTGCTTTCCGTCCTCGTCAACATCGCCTTCCACCGCGGGATAGGAAAAATGCACATCGTTAAATTTTAAGAAATTCATAGTGTCTCCAAAAATAATTGGGCAACGGGGTTAAACTAGTAAAAAACGCGCGAGGGCGCGGGGCGGCTGGCGGCAACTCTCTGTTTGCGTCGCCGCAAATGCGGCGAAGTTAAATAGTTACAAACGCAAACAGCGAGTAGCGACGCTAGCTAGCGGTGCCAATCGGACGCAGCCGCAACCGGGAGCGTTTTTGTATTTTTATAATTTTGTTGCCTTTATTATATTATATTGAATTCTTGCAACTTTTTCTATATAATATCCGCATCATGAAAACTTCAAAATTTCTTATTTCAACTCTCCGCGACTCTCCTAACGACGCGGTGATTGCAAGCCACCAATTGATGATGCGAAGCGGAATGATCCGCAAATTGGGCAACGGCCTTTATTCATACATGCCTTTGGGCTTTAAGTCTTTTACAAAAGTTGTGAACATAATCCGCGAGGAATTGGACAAGGCGGGCTGCCTTGAAATGAAGCCGACAGTGATTCAGCCCGGAGAAATTTGGAAGGAAAGCGGACGCTGGGACAAGATGAGCGGCGAAATGCTCACTCCCCAAAATCGCGGCGGACAGGACATGGTTGTGAGCCCCACGGCGGAAGAGGCTTTTACCGCGCTGGTTCGCGACGGTTTGGAAAGCTACAAGCAGCTTCCGATGACCTTGTATCAAATCAACACAAAATACCGCGACGAAATCCGTCCCCGTTACGGCGTGATGCGCGGCCGCGAGTTTACTATGATGGACGCTTATTCCTTTGACGCTGACCAAGCCTCCTTGGACGCCTCTTACGACAATGTGGCCGCCGCTTACAGAAAAATCTACAAGCGCTTGGGCCTTTCAATCATTTCCGTAAAGGCCGACACGGGCAGCATGGGCGGAAGCGGTTCCGAGGAATTTATGGTGGAGTCTCCGGTTGGCGACGACACTTTGATTTTGTGCCCCAAGTGCGGCTACGCGGCCAATGTTGAAAAGGCTTCTTGCGCCGCCGACTCCAACGGCTCCGTTCCGACAAACCAAAAATTGGAAGAAGTCGCCACGCCCAATGTCTTTAGCATTGAGGACATGGAAAAATTCTTTGGCGCCAAGAGCAATCAGTTCATCAAGGCGATTGTCTGCCGCGTGACAAACTGCGCTTTGGATTTGAGCGGAGTCAAGGGAGCGGAATCATTTAGGCGAGTTGAGGACAACGCCGGAAAGTATTATCCGCTCAGCTATTTTGTGGTTTTGATTCGCGGCGACTTGGAGTTGAACGACACAAAACTGGCCGCCTTCTTAAAAGCGAGCGAAGCGGGCTTGGCCAACGACGAAGAAGTCTTGAAGTACGCCAACGCGCCGCATGGATTTGTCGGCCCGCTCAACTGCAACTGCCCTGTAATCGCCGACAAGAGCGTAATCGACATGGACGCAAGCGGCGCCTTTGTTCCCCTTATGCATGACGCGTATATCGGGGCCAGCAAGGAAGGCTATCACGCAAAGCATGTGGAGCCTCTTCGCGATTTTACAGTTTGGGCTTGCGGAGATTTCCGCACCGTTGTTCCCGGCGACAAATGTTCTGAATGCGGCGCCGAACTTTACAGCAAAAAAGGAAACGAGCTTGGCCACATATTCAAGTTGGGCGACAAGTACACAAAGAGCATGAACGTGACCTACCTTGACCAAAACGGAAAGGCCGCCACTCCGATTATGGGCTGCTACGGAATCGGCGTTGACAGAACGCTTGCCAGCATAATCGAAGAGCGGCACGACGACAACGGAATAATTTGGCCGATGACTGTGGCTCCCTTCCAAGTCGTCATTGTTCCGATAAAGTATGAAGGCGCGATGAAAGAGGCGGCCGACAAAATTTACGATGAGCTTTTGACGCAAGGAGTTGACGTTTTGCTTGACGACCGCGCGGAGCGGCCCGGAGTCAAATTCAAGGACTTTGACTTGATTGGCATTCCGCTCCGCATTGTGGTGGGCGACAAAAACCTTCCCAATGTTGAAATGAAATTGCGCTCGGAGAGCGAAGCGCAGTTGGTTCCCGCCGACCAAGCCGCCGACCAAGCCGCCGAGATTGTCAAAGCGGAATTAGACAAGTTGAACGGCTAAAAAATTGCGGCGAAAGTTTTTGGAGGCCTAAAAATGAAACGCGTTTTAAAAATTCTTTTTGTCTTTGCCGTGTGCTTAGCTCTGGCTTCATGCAAAAAAGCCAAGGGCTTGGCCGAACCTGCCATGGCTTTGGCGGACGGAATGAAAGTCAGGGCCTCCAAAAATATGGCGATGGCCGAGTCCATGGATATGGTTGAGGAAGCCGCGTTTGAGGCGGAATACGATTCAGGCGCTTCCAACGGCGGGCCCGTTCAAGTTGAGCGAAAGCTTATAAAAAACGGAAGCCTTTCTTTGGAAGTTCAAAGCCTTTTGGGGTTGGAAGAAAAGGCCGAAAGCTTTGCAAAAAAGTTTGGCGGCTACATAAGCAATTCAAATTCCAGCGAATGGGATTTTAACTGCGAGATAAAAATTCCCAGCAGGCGCTTTGAAGAGGCGATGGCCGAAGCTGGAAGCTTTGGAAAAATTTTAAGCCGCTCCGAAAACAGCCGCGACGTTACGGACGAGTTTTACGACCTTGAGTCTAGAATCAACACAAAGAAAATTTTAAAGGTCAAGCTTGAAGGCTACCTTTCTTCGGCAAAGGACATAAAAGACTTGCTACAAATTGAGCGGCAGTTGAATCAAGTTATAAGCGAGCTTGAGTCCATGGAAGGGCGAATGAAGCGCCTTTCCAATCAAATTGATTTTTCAACGCTGAACATGAACGCGCGCCTTCCCGCCGGAAAAAACGAAAGCGGCTTTGTGTGGCCTGATTTGGGCGACGGCTTTAGGCAGTTTGTTTCAAACTCCGCCTCGTTCTTCGCGGGCTTTTTGCTCTTTTTGTTTTACCTTGCCGCCTATGGAATTCCGATTTTGGCGCTGGCGGCGTTTTTGTTCTGGCTTTTGTTTGGCCGAGTCGGTTTGTTGATAAAGTTGTTCAAAAAGTTAAGCGGAAGGAAATGACTATGTTTAGAAAAATGCGCAGGTTCAAGCAGGAAATTCCTCAAGAAGAATGTTTGAAAATTCTTAGGGAAGAAAAGCGGGGCGTTTTGTCCTTGATAGGCGACGACGGCTATCCCTACGGAATTCCGATGAACCAGTTTTATTATGAAAAGACAGGAAAGATTTATTTTCACGGCGCCAAGGAAGGCCACAAAATTGACGCCATAAAAAATTGCGCCAAGGCAAGTTTTTGCGTTTATGACAAGGGTTTTGTAAAAGAAGGGGAGTGGGCGCTGAACATAAAGAGCGTGGTTGTTTTTGGAAAGATTCGCCTTGTTGAAAGTTTGGACGAAGCAAAAGAAATCTGCCTTGCCTTGTGCCGCAAGTTCAACGACGATCCCGCTTACATTGAAAAAGAAATGACCAACGCGCTTGGCCGCGTTCAATGCCTTGAAATGACAATTGAGCGCATGACCGGAAAGCTTGTGAACGAGTCGTAAATGAATGTCTTTGAGAGCGCCAAACTTAAGGCTTTTGAAAATAAAAACATTCCTTTTGTGGTTGATGTGGTCGAGCCGCTTTGGAGTCCGCCAGTGGGCGACAAAGAGTTTAAAAGGTTCAATGTTGAATTCATTGTCAGAAACAACATTTCGGAAAACGATTTGCATTTTGAATTGCTTGACGGCGCCACGGAGGAATTTCTTTCCGCCGCTTTCTTTACAAAAAAGGGCGACGCTTGCAAGGTTGAAGAATGGTACGAAAAAGAGTCCATTCGTTTTCCGTCCAATCTAAAAAAGGCCACGGAAATGAGCCGCGCATACCTTAATCTTATGGACAGGCGGACTTTGGACTTAATGGGCCAAGACGACATAAAGCTTTCTCTTTTTGTAAGCCGAAAGCCCGGCGGCGGAAGCGAAATCTTGAGCCGGCTTTTTGCAAAGCTTCGCGGCGAAGGTTGGAAAAATCTTTACTTGTGGACAGACTGCGACTGCAATTGGAAATGGTATGAAAAGCGGGGCTTTAGCTTGGTTCAAGAAGACGTCTACCAACCCTTTAGCGACGAGAACGAAAAATACAAAACCTATATTTTTAGAAAGGCCCTGTAGTTGGACAAAGTTAAAAAACCTTCTCTTGACCAAAAAATCTACGCCGCCGTCCGACTAATTCCAAAAGGCAAAGCGGCTTCCTATTCACAAGTGGCCGCCCTTGTAGGAAACTGCAATTTGCGCCGCTATGTGGGAAACGCCCTCCATAAAAACCCCAGCAACTCGGTCACTCCCTGCCACCGGGTTGTAAACGCAAAAGGCTTTTGTTCAGGAAGTTTTGCATTTGGCGGAAGCGATGTTCAGCGAAAAAAACTTGAGGCGGAAGGAGTTGTTTTTACAGACGGCCATGTGGACTTGGCAAAGTGCGGCATTGGTGAAGACGATTTTGAGATGATGAGGGCGGAGTTGGAAAAAGAAATGAAAAGGCGGGAAGAATGAAAAGCGAATGTCTTGCCCAGCGCCAGTCCCGCAAATGCCGCATGGTCACTGGAGAGGTTGATTTCGCGCCCAGATTTTTACTTCCAGCCTTCCCAGACTTTCTGCGCCATGCCAACAGTGGCCTCAGTTTTTCCGCCTGCCTTGCCGGCAGGCAGGTTTCGGCAGACAGGCTGCTTTAAGAGCTTGGACTGATTTTCAAACAGTTTTTCTTCTTTTTCGCTGTCGTCAAGGTAGGCGATGCTTGAGTAATCCTTTGATTTTGTGTCGGTCAGAGCCTCGATTGCCGCCGCCCGGCTTCCCTCAGATTTTGCAAGGGCGGAAAGAACGGAATCGAACTCGCCTGAGGACATTTCTTTTTCTTTAAGGTCAATGAACTGAAAGGGAACGCGCCGCTCCTTAAAGAAACGCTGGGCCGCCTTGCAGTCGAAATTTTTGTTTGTGCCGAAGATTTGAATCATGAAAAATTGCCTCTTAGTTTTCAGAATATGCCCGCTCAATAAGGGACTTTGCTTTTTGAAAATCAGCGCTCTCTTTTATCGTCAGTTCAACATCGCCAGTTCCCCAATGGCCGACATTGGAAGCGTCACGGGAAAAACCGGTCTCATAAGAAATAGAATCAACTGGAAGTTTTAAATACAGAGTGATTTTCGAGGGAGAAAGTTCAGCGCAAATGATATTCTTCATTTTCTTAAAAGCCGTGTATAACTTTAACTTTGTTTCGGTAATATCATCGCCAAGCGCAAGAATATAGTTCCGAACATCATCATATAAGTTCTTGATTTTATCAGGCACACTTTCATACTGTTGTTCAAAAGTCTTGTCAGTCGATTTTCTTTTTTTAGTTGCATCTGCATTCTCAGAAGAGATGCGTATGACATTTTCATTCACCTGCTCAAACATCAACAAATCGCCTTCAAACTTTCTGTAGCGAATCAAAGTGATATTTCGGTTCATCTGCTTTATGGCTGACTCATCGTATTTTGTAAAATCATTAGCTATGCAGATAACGCGGGGCATTGACCAGTCAATTTGTTCAGCAACTTTTGAGCCGACTTTTTCAAGAACAAGCAATTTAAAACTGTCCTTGTGGTCAAGGAGCCAATCCAAGTAAAAGAGACCTTGATTTATGACATTTTCTTTTACATCTCGTTTGTATTCAAAAATGACCGGACAGAAATTTTCATCAATTCCGAGGCTGTCCATCCTTCCGCCGTTTGTCGTGGAATATTCACTTGCCAAAAAAGTTATTTCAAAAAAGGTTTTCATATTGCGTTCGATGACAGTCTGAAGTTCTTTTTCCAAATTGACTGTTCCGCTCTGCAATTCCTGAACAGAACCTTTTATGTTGAACAATTTGATGTCAGCCATAGTAACCTCTGAATTAAATTATACGCTAAGTATAGCGCATTTTGGGAAAAACTTATACAGATAAGGTGACAAAGCGCCCCACCCCTACACATTAAGAGCCGCCTTCCATTCAACTTCTTTGAATCCAGCGCAAACCGCATCATCGGTCACCAGAAGGGGGCGTAACAGTAGACTTTGGTCATGTGAGGGCTCCTTGTATTGGGGGATGGGGATAGTGTAGCATGAAATGGCTAGTTTTTACATAACAGCTTCTTTAGTTTTAAAGCTTTTTCATCATCTGCATCACCTATAATTCCTCTGTAAAATCTTGCAACATCATCATCAGTCAAAATATGATTTACCTGACTATTAGAAAGAGCAATGTCTATCAGCCAATCGATTTCATCAGGACTCCAGTAATCGACTTTTCGAAGCTCGGCTATAACTGTGTGTGTTGTTCTAAAGCTGCCGCTTTCCTCTAGATTGAGCAGTAATGATTTCTTCAATTTTTGCTCCTCAGAAAAATTTGCCTCGTCCAATTCATACTCTTTCTTATTTTTGAAATGAATCTCTTCCAGAAGCTCATTATAATATGTCCTGTCAATGATTGCTTTTACAAGCGCATCCAACTCAGAACCTTCACTGTAATCAGCAGGCGCAAAATATTTTATACGCTTGTCATGCATCATCTTATAGACCTTTTCCTTTTTCTGTGTTGCAGGATTGTATACGCCTATTGAATGGCCTCCATTTGAATTAACTAACTTCATGCACGGAATGTCAGTGTCGCTGTCACCGATATAAATTATATTTCTGAAAGGCACACGCATTGTTTCTGTTGGAAAATAATCGTTAATTCCAGAATCATTTATATCCAAGGTTCCTTTCTCAATTCTGAAAAGAAACTGCGTTTTGTTTGTATAATTAACGACTTGAGCAGGCCATTCAGCCACATCCCTGTCATTGTAATAAAATGAGCTTGCGTATATGCGTTCAAAAGAGGAGGCAACTTTAGTTCCCTCAATCATTTCTTTTAGTCCTGACGAGATAATATAATGCTCTATAATAACACCTTTGTCTTTTGCATAGTCACGAATCCTTTCAAACCATTCCTCAACACCAGGAAAAAGCTGTATTTTTGAGCCATAATCTCTCAAACTCTTTTTGGTGAATAAGACTTTTCCCTCTGATTCATGCAACATCGTATACATATATGCAAGGTTCTGATCCATCTCATTCTGCTCAGCAAGGCCATTTGATTTTTCCCAAAAAGAGTTGACATCATAACCAACAGACTGAATGAATCCCTGAGCCTGCATATCATCAGGCGTAAGCGTCTTATCAAAATCATAACAGATTGCCACAACCGGCTTATTTTCTTTTACTTTGCGTTCATATTGTTTGTTCATAGAATAAAATCTCCTTAATAATCCTTTGCATTACAAATCAGAAGACTTCCCAAAAAAGGAAGCCCTCTGAAAAAGTTACGCAGTTACATTAATAACCGTAGAAGACACAGCTTTTTCATAACGCTCTGTCCCTGGCTTTGTGACAAGCTTTATTTCATAACTGCCTGATGCAACAGCAGGAACATAGGCCTCAATGACATTCGTTCCAATTCTGTTGTAGTTTGAAACACGCGTCTCGGCAGAATCCGATGAAACAAGGAATACACCCTGCGCCCCATCGGATGCATCAAAGGAAACGTTCTTGCCTTTTATACGAAGTATTGCGCCCATATAAAAATCAAGATTCTCGCTCTCAGTTCCGTTTGGAAGAATAGAAGAAATTTCCTTGATTGCAGGAAGCTGCACATATCCGCTGCCTGCAAGTTTGTAAGAAGCGTCTTTTGTCATTTCGCTAGAAGCGTCATCCTTAAACTTGAAGACACTTGTTATCCTGTGGTTTCCTTTTCCGGGAACAAAACCATCGTTTAATTTTGCGACAGTTCCGTTCGCCTTGTTATACACATAGCCAAAAGGAAGCTCCACTTTGTAGCCAAGATTCACAAAATGACGGACCCGGTCGTTAAGAACCGAAAGCACAGCCCTGGCATCCACATCCGTGATAGTTGAATTGTAACTGATAATTTCCTTTACAAGCTGCTCGCTGTCCATAATCTGATCAACGACGCTTCTAAAGCAATATTTGTCTTTACCCTCGCCAGTCTTGAGGGAATTTTGGTAAGCATAAATTTGTACCATAATCTTATCCTTCTTCTGTATTTTGGCAACCTCTAAAAATTACAATTTGAGGTTGCCGCCGAGTTTAAAAGCCCGAAATTGCGGGCTTTTAAACGTCGCATTTTCAGAGTTGCCTCAAAAAACTGAAGTTTTTAGAGGCTTCCTTTTTTAGCGCAGAAGCCGCATTTTCTAATATTCCGATATTTCGGAAATTCATTGCGCCCTTTTCTATCCTAAGCCCACAGGTAGCCGAAAAGAGCGGATTGACAAAAGAAGAAGGATAAACTATAATTCTAACATTGCATTTCGAGAATTGGTTTATCCAACTTCTTGACCAGAGCCGTTTTAAGTTTTACCAGAACTTAGACGGCTTTATTTTTTTGCGCTGCTTTTGCAGCGAATAGCGCAATCATAGGCATACCTCCTCAACGATTCAAGATTGCATTTATTTCAGAAAGCTGCTCGTCTGTAAGATTTGCAGCTTTGCCGGCAAAATTGAGCACAACCTCTTTTGCAAGGCGGTTCTCATTGATTTTTTCCATGTCAATCTGCACCAGCTTACGGTCTTTATTAAGTTCAGCCTCTTTCAGTTCCTTGCGCTGTTCTTCGTCAAGACCATATTCTGCACAGATTTTATCAGTCAAATCAGGCGGAATGTCTCGGTTCCCGCTCTCTATGGCAGAAAGATAAGAAGAATTAAGCCCAAGTTTTCCTGCCATATTTTTCAACATCTCATGCTTGTCGATTCTAAGATGCTTCAAAAGTTCGCCATACTCGCTAATCTGTCTTTCTTCTGCCATAAGAACTCCTTTCCCCTCCGCTCTTATCTAACCGAGATAATCTTAACACATCTGTATAAAATTATCAACCTGTTAATTTTATACCATGATTTCATTTTCTTGTCAAGGGGATTTTGTTTACCAAATAACTATGCAAGTGTTTCCAAATAGCGATTTTTCTTTAAAAACTATTTAAGCTTACTAATCACAATCTGATTCGAATAATCCTGCATAGTCTCCAAGATTTTAGTATTTTTCCAATCAATTTCCAAATCAGATAAATAAGACATTACAGGCTCATATTCCAAATCATTTATACAAACAGCCTTCCTTTCATTCATTTCAAAGAAGGTTGCTATCCAAGCTTCTTTTGCAAATGTAGTCGTGACAATATTAGTTCCTTTAGAAAAAAGACCTGGCTTGTCTCTGGTAATAAATTTACAATCAATCGCAGTTTTCATTGCAGCTTCAATACCATGTTCCAAACTTAGATTTGAACCATACATAGAAGCCATTTTTTCATTGATATATTGCTTATTTACAAAATCCTGAATATTCAGCAATTTAGAAAACGCAAACAATAAATCATAAGTAAAAGGAAATCTTAAGCAAACAAGAGACATAACGATTACATTTTTATCAGCCTCAGAAAGTTTATAAAAACTCTCAGATGTAAAATTTTTAACGATTGACTTATTCAATGCGCTTGATTTTGTAATTACTGAGTAAATTGCATTTGCAGCTTTTTTTGCTCTATTGTTTCCTGAAATTGAACTTTGTTCCTTTACTTTAAGTAGTAAACTTTCTTTATCAATATCTTTTGTTTCAAGATATTCAATAATAGAGTCAATCATTATATCCACAGGAAGCGGCTGTTCGTTTCCAATACTTTTCTTTTTATCTGTCATCTATTTAATTACTCCCATAGGTATCAATAATTCAAGAATATGGCTTCCGCCATGAGTTATAACTTTTTTTCCATAAGAACCAAATCCATTTGTATCTCTAAAATAAACAGATTTATCTTTCTTCCCTAAATGATATTCTTTGTTGTTTTCAATAAATAAAATAGCCTGTTCTTCTGTATCAAACTGAACGAATCGTTTACTCTTAGAAAGCATCACAGTTTTTTGGCCAGCTGTAAGTTTTAGGTTTAGTTCAGCTTCTATGTTTCCATGGTCAGTAGAAATATAAACTTCATATCCTGCATTTCTTAATTCTTTTACAGATTCACAAATACAAGATTTTTCAATCCAAAGTTTTGTATTTATAAACAGTTGCTCATATCCAAGAATATTTCCGTGCATCAGTTCATCTAAACCGTTTGTAACAAAACCGGCAACAGTTACATCGGACGAAGGAATAGTTATTTTTTCATTATTCTTTACAGCTTCATAAGAAACTTGAAATGATTGTTTTTGATGTTTCTCAATCCAATACTTCTTAAACAAGTCACCTTCAGTTCTGTTATTTATCGTAAGGTCAGGCTTCTTTCCTGCAAAAATAGATTGTCTTGCCCAGGCAGTAATGCTTGGAAGCCATGACAAAGAAGGTTTTTCTTCAACATTCAAACCATCATTTTCAAGACAATGTTTTAATAAAGTCCATTGCCAATAATTCATTCCATCAATTACAATAAAAGCAATCTTACTATTCTTTGTACTTGCTGCAATATAATCCTGAACTTTATCAATAGTAATTGGGTGTCTAAGCCCACTCATTGAAAATAACGAATCATAATGATTATTAATAAATAACTGGAATCTGTTATTTATGATGTTTAATTCCTCATTATATTTATCAATTAACGCTTTATCATTCAGCTCAAATATGGCATATCCCAATTCACCAAGTTTTGGAGCAATCTCAAACCAATCTCTATACTGGTCTCCAATTGTTTTAATTCTTTCTGCAATAAATTCAAAAAGATCGTTTATCAAGTTTTGTATTTTTTTATCTTGCTTGGATTCACTATTATTTTCAATCGCACCAGTAATTTTGAGGTTCGCAATTTCTTTTGCAAGCATCGGATTATCAAAATTAATTACATCAGGTTTTAAATTATTTACAAACTCCAAAAGTTTTTGCTTATCTGAAAAATCTTTTACAGCATTTCCAAAATAAGGCTTTCCGATTGTCT
>CALDIB010000041.1 GCA_937902125.1 uncultured Treponema sp. | reverse complement strand
CAAGCGTGGAAGTCACTGCCAGCGACGACACAGGAAACGGAAGCCCTTACGCTCCCCTTGAAACAATTTCAAAAGCTGTACAAATTATCCAACGCATAAACGATGGAAGTTCATTTTACAGACTTTATATTTGCGAAGATCAGGATTTATCCGGTCTTACAGAAATCCTTTCTCTTGTTCCAAACGATAAGGCTATAAATCTTACGATTCAAGGCTTTGATCCACAAAACAGTGAAAGACAATTTATTCTTAGCGGATACAATGAAAGCAGCCAAAAAAGCCAGTTTAATGGCGCCTTTATAGAAATTGCAGGAAAAAGCAATGCAGACACCATTGTAACTTTAAGAAACTTGTCTATTTATGGTCACACGAATACTTCATCAGTTTCAAATGGTGGCGGACTTTTGTGCAGCAGAGCAAAGGTTTTACTTGAGAACGTTGATATCCGCGATAATGAATGTGGTGAAAATGGCGGTGGAATCTTCGCAACATCAAGTTCAATAGTCACAATAAAAGATTCTTATATACAGGGGAATAAAGCTACAAACGCGACTGAGGCTTTTGGTGGGGGAATTGCACTAATGGCGGGTGCTACTGTTTACATTGAAGGAAACACTCATATATTAGAAAATGAATCTGCAAAAGACGGCGGCGGAATAGGAGTGTCCAAAACAGGAACCAATAAGCTATATATTAACGATGGACACATATATGCAAACACTGCAGTAAACGGCGGTGGAGTTTACAATGGAAAGGAACTTTATTTTTCCGCCGGTGGAATTTCACAAAACATTGCAACAGCTTTTGGCGGTGGTGTATACAACGTTGGCTCTATGTTTATGTATGGCTCTGCTGTAATTGGGGATTCGACAAAGACAACAGCCGCCACAGACACAACAGAAACCGGCTGCTCAAATAAGGCAGAATACGGTGCTGGTATTTATTCTCTTGGAAACCTTTATCTGGGGTATTCTGATGCAGATACGGAAAAAGAGCTTACAGGCGGCGTGTTCTACAATTTCTCGCATGATACGGGTGGCATTTATCAGTACGCTAACAAAACATTTCTGATGAACAGCGGTTTTGTCTCATACAATGCAGGAAGAGGTATTTATGTCGGCAACTGCTCTTTAACAATGAGTGGTGGAAGTGTAATCGGGAATACGACTTTTGAACCGGGAAATGATTACCAGACAAATGGTGCTGGAATCTATGCAGGTGTTGCCAGCACGGTCTTAATCAGTGGTGGAACAATCAGCGGAAACGAGGCTGGTGAAGACGGTGGCGGTCTTTATATTGCAAAACCAGAGACTTCGGTTACGATATCAGGCGGAACAATCAGCTCTAACAGTGCAGACGGTAACGGAAACGGCATTGCAATAGCAGACGGCTATCTGAAAGTGAAGGACGGGGCAAAAGTTGATTCTAGCAATGATGTTTATCTTGCAAGCGAAAAAATTATCACAATAACAGATTCTCTCTCTGGCAGTGACGCAGGCAATGTAATCAGCATTACTCCAAATACCTATGCAGAAGGAAGACAACTGCTTGAGGCGGAGGATGGCGTCACCCTTGCAGACGAAGTTGGAAAGTTTAAGGTAACGCCGGAAGTGGCAAATCCGGAGACTCCGTGGAGGATAAACGCTCAAGGAAAATTGACGCTTGCTCCTTTAGGCTTTGTCTCTGTAGCAAGCGCCGAGATAAACGGTAACGAGACATGGACACCTTCATCAAGATTGTTCGTGACTGGAAGGAGCCTCACCATCGGCGACCTTTATGCGAGCGACCACGAGGTAACAAGGGGCGAGTTCAAGGCTCTCATGGGAGAAGACCCGAGCACGGCATCTGCCTGTGACAAGGAAGGAAACACGCTTACGGGGGAGGCCGTGCTGAACAATCCTGTGAGCTATGTGACCTGGTATGCGGCAATCACCTACTGTAACAAGCTGAGCATAAAAGAAGGTCTTACTCCTGCTTATACTGTCAGCGGAATTGACTGGGAGAACCTTGCATATTCAGCCATTCCGACTTCAAGCGACAGTACATGGAATGCCGTTACCTGCGACTTTGAGGCAGACGGCTACCGCCTTCCGACAGATGCTGAATGGGAATGGCTTGCCCGTGGCGGAGAAGACTACGACTACGCAGGAAGCAACACTTTGGATGATGTGGCATGGTATTCTGGCAACACAAATGATAATACTGGTACCAGGCCCGTAAAGACCAAGGCTGCAAACGGCTACGGACTTTACGACATGAGCGGAAACGTATATGAATGGTGCTGGGACTGGTATGAAAGCATTTCGGCAAGCACAGGTATGGCCGGCCCGGCTTCCGGCACTGGCCGCGTGTACCGCGGTGGTTCTTATCACAGCGGTCTTCTTTCCTGTGCCGTGTCTCGCGAGCAAGGCTGCCCCCCCCCGCAAGAAACAGACTTCTACATTGGCTTCCGTGTTGTGCGCAATGCGCAGTAGGCGTGTCATTCCCGGGCAACCCTGTCATTATCGGGCTCGACCCGATAATCCCCAGCGTGAGATTGCCCGGTCAAGCCGTGCAATGACAAGGTGTCACGCACGGCAATGACAGGTGTGACGAGCGCGGCAATGACAGGGAGTCAAGCACGGAATGACAGGAGTTGGAGAAAACAGCGCAAAAACAAAAGAGGCGGCCGCGGCGCTGTATTCTGCCTTCTATTTTGTAAAAAACTACAAGGATGTCCCCGGCAGCATGCCTGTTTGTTGTATCCGCGAGTTCTAGCAAGCGACAGTTGAATAAACTTCCATAAACAAAACAGAGCGTAGCGATGTAAACAATAATTAAGGTTTTTCAAGCAATAATACGAGCGGCCACAGGCAGCGTCCATAGGACGCGGTGAAACCGCTCGAAACAATAATTAAGGTCTTTAAAACAAAAACACGAGCGGCAGGCTACCACAACTCCACGGCGCAAGCCAGCGCTCCGGCCTCTCCGTCCGTTCCTGCCGCGTAAATGGCCACTACGCTTTTTTCGTCAACCTGCGCGCATTTGGCAAGCGCTCCGTCGCCTTCCTTTAGCGCGGTCTTGTAGCTTATGCGCGCGTTCTTAAAGGGGGCCGCCGTTTTTGCGGGAATCGCTTCCAAGGCAAAGTCGTAGTAGTTTAAATTATGGACATGCTTGTTAAAGTCAAAGTCGCTTTTTCGCAGGGCGATTTTTGTTTCAGACGCAAAAGTTTCGGGCAAGGCGATTTTAGAAATTTTTTCTCCGCCAAAAACTTTTTTTCCTGGCTCAGGACCGTAGCGGTCAAGCAAGTCCGCCTCAACTTTTATGGGCCGGCCAGCCCTTAGGTCAAAGCGAACCCACTTGCTTGTTCCTTCCACGGCAAGATTTCCGTCGGCGTACAAGTAGTAGTTGCGCGACGTTCCAAAAGGAGAGACAAGGCCCTCGCTCCAAGTCTCTACCTTAATTTTTTGTCCGTAGCGCGGAAAAACTTTTGCTTGAACTTTCCAGTCCGTCAAAACCCAAGCCACGCCTTGAGTTTTTGCCACCATAATGGCAGAATCGTTCGCGGCGTCGGAATGGCGGCTTCCGGCGTTTTCAAAATATTTTAAAATCGCCGCCATCGTAAGACTTTCGTTGTTGTCAAAGTCCTCAAGCAGTGGAGAAAATTCCGTTGAAAAAATCATCTAGCTTTTCCTTTGTGAAAATTATGAGAATCTCTAAAAATTGCAATTTTTAGAGATAACTCTGAAAGAGCGATGTTTTAAGTCGTGACATTACAACGACTTAAAACTCGTCGGCATTCTCTAGAAATATACATTAGTGGATTTCTAGAGATGCCCTTATTCTTTGATTATGGCTTGGTAAAGCCTGTCCAAGTCGGCGCGGCTAAAGTAGTCGATTACAAGCTGGCCTTTGTCCAAGCCGCCGTTAAGCGAAACTTTTGTGCCAAGCGACTCCATAAATTTTTGCTCGATGGAAATTATGTCAGGATCGCGGACGCGGGCGCCGTCTTTTTTGCCTTCTTTTTTTGTGGCGCGTCCTCCGTCGTTAAGGGCCGCCGCTTGGTTTTCCGCTTGTCGGACGGACAAATTGTTCGCGATTATTTTTCCGAACAAAACCCGCTGGTCGGCAGGATTGACCACGCTAAGAAGGGCGCGGGCGTGGCCGCTTGTGATTTGTCCCACAATCAAGGAGTTTTGCATGTCTTCAGGCAATTTTAAAAGGCGAAGCGCGTTGGTCACTGTGGGGCGGCCCTTGCCGACTTTTTGCGCCACTTCGTCTTGGTTGAGGCCGCCAAGCTTCATAAGATTGTAGTAGGCCTGCGCCTCTTCTATGGGATTCAAGTCCGCGCGCTGGATGTTTTCTATGAGCGCCACTTCAAGCTTTTTTTCGTCGTTGAATTTTCGGAGTTGCACGGGAACTTTTTTTATGCCGGCCAATTTCGCGGCGCGGGTTCTTCGTTCTCCTGCGATGATGTAAAAAGTTCCGTCGCCCGCGTCTTCTATCACAATCGGCTGAACAATTCCGTGCTCGGCGATTGAGTCCGAAAGTTCCTTTAATTGCGTTTCGTCAAAAATTTGTCGGGGCTGCTGGGGATTGGGCTTTAGCAAGGCCGGGTCAATCCAAAGGGTTCCGTTTTCGTCAGTTTCTATCGCTGAAGGAAGGTTGGAATTTTTTTCGCTTTTTTTTGCCAAGCTTCTAGACTCGCTCTTGACTTCTTCAACTGGAGGCTCGTATTCGATTTGCGCTTCTTGCTCAGCCTCTTGCATAAGGGCTCCGATTCCCCGTCCAAGGCCTGTCTTTTTTTTAGCCACGATGGATCACCTCCTCCGCCAATTTTTGATAGCTTTTGGCGCCTACGCAATCCGGGTCGTATTTGCAAATGGGAAGTCCATGGGAGGGCGCTTCGCTCAAGCGGACATTTCTGGGAATGATTGTGTTGAAGACAACGTCTTTGAAATATGACTTTACCTGAACGACAACGTCTTGCGCCAATCTTGTTCTTGAGTCGTACATCGTGAAAAATATTCCGCCGATTTTAAGGGAAGGGTTGATGCTCTTTTGAACTTTTTTTACGGTTTGAAGCAAAAGGGTGATTCCTTCCAAGGCGAAATATTCGCACTGCATGGGAACCAAAACCGCGTCGGCGGCGGCCAATCCGTTGAGCGTCAAAATTCCCAAGGACGGAGGACAGTCAATTAAAATGTAGTCGTATTTGTCTTGAAGAGGCTCAAGCGCGTCCTTTAAAAAGTATTCTCGGCGCTCTTGGTCAACCAATTCGATGGCCGCTCCCGAAAGGTCAAGGCTGGCGCTGATCGCGTCCAAGTTGGGAACGCCGGTTTTTTTTACGGCGTCTTTAGCCTCGGACTCGCCGCTCAAAAGTTCGTAAATTGTGGGCTTGTCTTTTGAAACGCCCACGCCGCTGGACATGTTTCCCTGCGAGTCAAAGTCAACAAGAAGAACCCGCTTTTTGGCGAGGGCGATGTATGCGCCGATGTTTATCGCGCTGGTCGTCTTTCCGACACCGCCTTTTTGATTTACGAAGACAAAAGTTTTAGCCATAAGGTTTATTATAGCATTTTTGGCCTTTGTTGACAATATGTTTGTTCTGGGCCGAGACACTAGCAAAAGCGGGCGAAGCGTGGTATAATGGAACTATGGAGGAATACGGATGCTGGAAGTCTCGCGCTTTTACGGAATTGTCATAAAAATGTTTTTCAAGCCAAAGGAGCATGAGCCGTCGCATATTCACGCTCTTTATGGCGAATATGTGGGCATGTTTGATATAAAGACCCATGAAATGACTGACGGTGATTTGCCGCAAAAAGCGCAGAATTTAGTAAAAGAATGGCTCGCGTTGAATGACAAAAAATTGCAGGAAATGTGGGACACGCAAACAATAACAAAGCTTCCTCCGCTGGAGTGATTATGATTCCAAAGATAAAAGACTTGCAGGCTTTGAATGATTATAAATTAAAGATTCTCTTTGATGACGGAAGACGAGTTGTGTACGATGTCAACGACGACATCGAAAAAATCGAAGACTTTAAGCAGCTAAAAAATCAACTAGGACTTTGGAACTGCGTTCAACTTGACCAAAGCAAGACTTGCGTTTTTTGGAACGACAGAATAGATTTGCCGAGCGATACTTTGTATGAGTTCGGCATTCCAATTGATTAAAAACATTCCATGATTCTTTCGACCACCCTTTCAAAGCCTACGGCTCAAGTTGAAGCCAATCTTGGAAGAAATTACAGGCGCGTTAAGATTCGCTTTAACGGCGCGGGGGAACGGCCTTACTTTGCCGAATTTTTTACGGAAAAGCAGGCTTTTCACAAGCATTTTTCGGAAAGCGAATTTGAAGAATTCCTTAAAAACAACATAGGCCTTTCATTTAAAAATTGCGTGGAGCGGACGGAAGAAAGCGAGATAACTTTGACAGCCGGCAAAAACGGCAAAATTCTCCGCCGGGAAAGAAAAATCCAAAAAACGGAAGCCGCCCCAGCCAAGGGCATTTTGTTTAAGCCAGGGGGCCGGGAAAAAAATTACATCATAAAAGAAGGAAGCGACGTTCCATTTTTGCAGGCCTTGGGCGTTATGACAAGCGGCGGAAAAGTTGTGGCCGCCAAATATGACAAGTTTAGGCAAGTGAATCGCTTTTTGGAAGTTTTTGGCGACATTCTTCCCCAAGTTTTAAAAATGAAAGGGCAGGGGCAGAACGCTGAATGCCAGAATTTTTTTCAAGCCCAAGAAGGCGGCGCTCTAGGCGCTGACAACAATTTATCGCAAGCCCAAGAAGGCGGGCGGCCAATAGAGCCCCTTCAGATTTTGGACTTTGGCTCGGGCAAGTCCTACTTGACTTTTGCCGTTCAATACTATTTGGAAAAAATAAAAAATATTCCCTGCCAAATAACCGGCGTTGACTTAAAGGAAGACGTTGTAAAAAATTGTTCCGACCTTGCGCGCCGCCTTGACATTAAAAACATAAATTTTGTTTGCGGCGACATCGCCCGCTACGACGGAAAAAATACTGACATTGTGATAAGCCTTCACGCTTGCGACACGGCCACCGACTACGCGCTTTTCTTTGCCGTCCAGCGAAAGGCAAAAGCCATTTTAAGCGTTCCCTGCTGCCAGCGGGAAATCAATTCCCAGCTTTCAAAAAATTCCAACGAGGATTTCGCGCCGCTTTTAAAGCATGGAATTTTCCGCGAGCGCTTTTCCGCGCTGTTGACCGACGCGGTTCGCGGCGAGCTTTTGGAAGAATGCGGCTACGCCGTTCAGGTTTTGGAATTTATCGACATGGAAGGAACGCCCAAAAATTTGATGATTCGCGCTTTGTTAAAGGACTGCGGTTTTGCCGGCGGAAAAGGCGCTGGAGTGGAAGCGGAAGGCGGCGCCGTTTTGGGCGACGGTGTATTTGCAAACGGCGGCCAAAAAATTTCAAGGCCAAAATTGCTTGAGAATTTTGGCCTTGAGCAAAAATTGTTTTCTTTGCTGACTTTAAAAGACTAGTCCTTGTCGTCGTCCGAGGCGTAGATTTTGGCGCTTTCGGACTCAACCAATTCTTTTCTTGCCTTTGAAGAGCTTTTGACCTTGCGGTCGATTTTCTTTGTGTTGGCGGCGGGGCGCGCTTTTGTCTTTGCCGCAACTCCCGCGATGAACTGGCTTTCGCTGTCGTAAACTTTTACGTCAAGCTTGTTGTAAGGAATCTCGATTCCCGCTTCGTCGTAAACCCGCTTTATGGCGATGAAGCTTTCATTTTTGGCGGCCAAGAAATCCGCGCTCTTGAACCAAACGGCAAGAGTAAGGTTGATTCCGCTTTCGCCAAAACCGTCAAACCAAACAAGCGGCGCGGGATCTTTTAAAACGCTCTTGCAGTATTTTGGCGCTTTTGCCAAGACGTTCAAGGCTTCTTCCATGTCCGTGTCGTAGGAAACGGAAACCTTCAAGTCCAAGCGGCGCTTTGTAAAGTAGCTTGTGTTCCTTAAAGTTGAATTGATGATTGTGGAATTTGGAATGCGAATCATTTGATTGTCCAATGTGTGAACCTTTACGCTGAGCAAGTCGATTGTGTCAACGATTCCGGTTTCTCCCGCCACATTGATAAGGTCTCCGATTTTAAGAGCTTTTTCCGCCACCATGAAAATTCCAGAAATTATGTTGCTTACCGAAGTTTGCGCCGCGAAGGCAATGGCGATGCCGGCCACTCCAGCCGCTCCCCAGATTGCGCTGAGCTTTATTCCGAACAAATTCAAGACGAACATTATCAAGGCTACATAGAAGCAGTATTTTAAGAATTTTAGAATAAGTATTGAGCGCTGGGGCGAAAGTTTTTTTTCGGGAACGCGCTTGACGGCGCGGACGATGAGCTTGTAAATGATTGTCATCGCCAAAAGAATCAGCAATATGCCAATCAACTTAAAAAAGTTGTCCCATGTCACAAATGATTTTGCCCAAGCCAAGAATGAAGCCAATGCTTGGTTGAAGGCGCTGACGGCGTGTCCGCCGGCTTCAGTGATGTCGTCCATTTTTTTCTCCTAAATGAATTTGTTCTGCCGCTAAGTTTAGCGCAATTCAGTTTTTTTTGCAAAGGTCTTTGATTATGCATTCCCCGCATTTTGGGGAACGGGCCATGCAAACATAGCGGCCGTGCAAAATCAGCCAATGGTGGGCGTGCTCCATGTATTTTTGGGGAATCCGTTCCACAAGGCTTTTTTCCACTTCAAGGGGCGTGGTCCCTTCCGCCAATCCAATTTTTGGGCAAATGCGCAAAAGGTGGGTGTCCACCGGCATGGTGGGCTTTTTAAAAATTACGTTTAGGACAACGTTGGCGGTTTTGCGGCCAACGCCTGGAAGGGATTCCAATTCCTCCCGGGTGTCAGGAACCTGGCCGCCAAAATCGTCAAGCAGCTTTTGGCTTAGGGCTATGACATGAGCCGCCTTTGTTCGGTAAAGGCCGATGGACTTTATGTAGTCCATAAGTTTTTCTTGTCCCAGCGCGAGCATTTTTTTTGGCGTGTCGGCGATTTTGTAAAGAGGCTCGGTGGCCTTGTTGACGCTTTTGTCCGTGGCTTGCGCCGAAAGGACAACGCTTACCAAAAGAGTGTAGGCGTTCTTCCATTTTAATTCAGACTGAGGATTGGGATTGGCTTTTTTAAAGCGCTCGAATGCTTTGCGGATTTCCGCTTGCGACAAAAGTTCCATCGCAAAAACAATAGCGCGAATTTCGCGTTTTTGCTAGTGGAAATATCTACCGCG
>CALDIB010000040.1 GCA_937902125.1 uncultured Treponema sp. | reverse complement strand
TAGAAAACAAAAGCGTTGAACTTATAATGGACTTAAACCCGGACATACCGCAAAAACTGACCGGCGACAGCCTGAGAATAAGGCAGATTCTAATCAACATAATGAACAACGCCGCAAAGTTTACTTCTAAAGGACACATAAAGGTAAGCGTAGATTTTGAAGATTCAGAATTTGACGAAATAATCCTTCAGGTATGCGTGGAAGATACAGGAATCGGAATAAAGAGCGAAGATTTAAGCAGAATTTTTAATTCTTTCCAGCAACTTGACAGTAAGAGAAACAGAAATCTTGAAGGAACCGGGCTCGGGCTTACGATTTCAAAGCAGTTGCTTTCACTCATGGACGGAAAAATCTGGGTAGAAAGCGAATACAAAAAAGGAAGCCGCTTTTACTTCTGGATTCCGCAGGAAGTTTCCGCACGTGGCAGCAGCCTTAAAGTTACAGAACCGGAAAAACTTACCGTATGCGCACAGATCGACAGCCCGGACATAAAAGACCAGTTCATAAAGGACATGCTACGCCTTAAAGTTCCGTACAAAGTGCTGAAAAAAGATTTTTCACTAAAAAAAGGTCTTGAAGCAATAAGGAAAACTCAAGGGAACTGCCACATCTATTTTTTCATACAGAAAGAAAAACTTACAGAAGAAGACAAAACTGTTCTTGAACAGAACGAAAACGTTACCGGCGTGCTGCTTACGGATTTTTTCAGCGCCGAAAAATTCAATATAAAGAACCTTATAGCTGTAAAAAAACCGGTTTCTGCAATTACGACAGCACTTGTACTAAACCACAAACTTACAGTGGAAGACAAGAATACCGATTCTGACTTTGGATTTACCGCTCCTGATGCAAAAATACTTGTAGTTGATGACAATTCAATCAACATCTCCGTTACAAAAGGACTCCTTGAACCGCTTAAAATGCATATAGACTGCGTACTCAGCGGAAAAGCCGCCCTTCAAAAAATTAAGGGTGAAAAATATGACCTTATTTTCATGGATCACATGATGCCGGAAATGGACGGCGTAGAAACAACACTTGCCATACGACAGCAGTTCCCAGACTATGATTCCGTGCCTATTATTGCACTTACTGCAAATGCAGTAGGAAACGTACGGGATTTATTCATAAGGTCCGGAATGAACGATTTTGTAGCAAAACCTATAGAACTGAGGCTTATAACAGCAAAAGTAAGGCAATGGCTTCCAGCCTCAAAAATAATCCGTCAGAGCCTTTCAAAGGAAAATTCTGAAAAAGAATCTCCCCTTCCTATACTTGGAGACCTAGACGTTAAGAGGGCCGTAAAACTTTTGGGAAGCAAAACTTTATTTGATACAATAATAAAAGAGTTTTTTAGGACTATAAATACAAAAGCACAGGCAATAAAGGAATACGAAAAAAACGAAGACTGGACTGCCTACACAATCGAAGTTCACGCTCTAAAAAGCACTGCAAAGCAGATTGGAGCCTATTCGCTTTCTGAAAAAGCCGCCTCCCTTGAAAAAGCCGGAAACCAAAAGGATTCCGTAATGATTCACATGCAGACAGACGCTCTTTTAAGGCAGTATGGAGCCTATATTTCAGTCCTTTCGCCCTACTGCAATCCCGGTTCAGCAAAAAAAACAGATACAAAAAAAATAAGCCGCGAAAAATTACTTGAATACCTTAAAAGAATAAAAGTCCTTTCCGAAGACTTAAACATAGACAGAATCGAATCAATTGCCCGTAAACTTGAAGATTACAGGATTTCTGAAATTGAGACTTCGTTGCTAAGAAAACTTCTTGAAGCCACTCAAAATTACGACGTTACAGAGATAGAAAAAATCATTGATGAATGGAAAAATATTCTGAATTAAAGGTTTTATCGCTTGACATAAAAAACAGATTTCTATATAGTCTTAAACATCGCTGAACACTGTTGCTCAATAACAGACAGGTTCAAAGCTAGCGAAAGTGGTGAAATTGGCAGACACGCTAGACTTAGGATCTAGTGCTTCGGCGTGAGGGTTCAAGTCCCTCCTTTCGCACTTTTTGTGTAATCATGCGGAAATAGCTCAGTGGTAGAGCGCCACCTTGCCAAGGTGGATGTCGCGGGTCCAACTCCCGTTTTCCGCTCTAAAATTTGGCGGTCTGGAAAAGTTTCCCGACCGCTTTTTTTTCACTAAAAGGAACCTCCAAAAAGTTCGGCTTTTTTGAGGCGGCCTAAAATCATTTTTAGCGAGGTCAAAAATGCAGTTAAAGAAAGAATTCACTCCCCAGGAAAAATCGTCGGTCAAGCTTACGGTGACAATCGGAAAAGAAGACGTGGCCGCCTCATACAAGAGCGCCTTGGCCAAAATCGCCAAAGAAATCCAGATTCCCGGCTTTAGAAAGGGCCATGTTCCCGCCAATGTCTTGGAGCGCAAGTACGGCGAGGCTCTCAAAGCCGACGCTTTGGGAGAAATCATCGACTCGTCCTTGAACGAAATTTTTCAGGACGAGGCCGAAAAGGACAAGCGCCCCCTTCCCTACGCCCAGCCGGTTTTGGAAGGAAGTCCTGTCTTGGACTTGGACAAAGACCTCACTTACACTGTGAAATACGACGTTTTCCCCAAGGTTTCCGTAAAGAATTTTGGCGGAATCAATGTCAAGGAGCCGCAAGTTTCCATCGGCGACAAGGAGCTTGAAGGCGAGCTTAAGGCCATACAGGAGCGCAACGCCACAATCGAAGACCGAAGCGACGACGAGGCCGCCCAAAAAGGCGACATCGTCACCGTTGACTATGTGGAGCTTTCCGACGACGGAAGCGAAAAGGCCGAAACAAAGCGGGACGGCTATGTGTTCACCGTTGGCGACGACGACGCCTACAAAATTTCCGACGACATCGCGGGAATGAAAAAGGGCGGCTCAAAGGAACTTTCAAAGGACGGAAAAAAAGCCCGGGTGACCCTCAAGGCCGTAAAAATCAAGAAGCTTCCCGCCCTTGACGACGACTTGGCCCAAGACGTGAGCGAAAAGTTCAAGACCTTGGACGACCTTAAGAAAGACCTTGAAATCAACATGAAGAGCGCCGCCGACCGCCGCGTTCGGGAAATCAAGAACAACGACCTTCTTACCCAGCTTATCGAAAAGAACCACTTTGACCTTCCCCAGAGCATGCTTGACACGGAAATCAACGCCCGCTGGGACATGATGGCCAAGCAGTTCCAGACAAGCCCGGAGCAGCTTGAAAAGCTCATCGCGGCTTCAGGCCAGTCAAAGGAAGACATGCTAAAGCAGTGGACTGGCGACTCCGAAAAAATGCTCAAGAGCCGCATAATCGTTGACGAGCTTATCCGCGAAAGAAACGTTTCCGTAACGCCCGAAGAAATCGAGGCCAAATACAAGGAAATCGCCGACCAAAGCAACTCTACTGTGGAAGAAGTCAAAAAGCATTACGAAGACCCCCGCTCAAAGGAATACTTGATTGACAACGTGAAGGAGCAAAAGCTTTACGACATTCTTTACAAGGAAGTCAAGGTTTCCAAGGGCGACAAGATGGAATTCGCCGACTTGTTCAAGCAGAACTAAGGGCCAAAAGCTAAAAAGGGCGGCAAGAGGCTGGCGGACAAGACGCGCCATGGGCTTTTTGCCGCTTTTTTTTGCCAAGGCATAGACGATTGGAGGAATATTCACTATATTATTGCTTATGAACGAAAAAATGAACACATTGGTTCCCTATGTAATAGAAAGAACAGGAAACGGGGAACGCTCTTACGATATCTTTTCCCGCCTTTTAAAGGACAGAATTGTTTTTGTTGACGGGGAAATCAACGACATCACCGCCGACTTGGTTGTGGCGCAGCTTTTGTTCTTGGAATCCGAAAATCCAGACAAGGACATAAACATGTACATCAACTCGCCGGGAGGCTCCGTGACGGCCGGTCTCGCCATTTACGACACCATGCAGTATGTGCGCTGCCCAATCCAGACAATTTGCTTGGGACAGGCGGCCAGCATGGCGGCCATCTTGCTGGCAGGAGGAACAAAGGGCAAGCGAATCGCGCTTCCTTCCAGCCGCGTGATGATTCACCAGCCCAGAGGCGGCGTCGGCGGACAGGAAAGCGACATCGCCATTCAAGCAAAAGAAATAATCCGGCTTAAAGAGCTTTCAATCAAATACTTGGCCTCGGCCACAGGACAGACTGAAAAGACAATAGCCAAAGACATCGAGCGGGACTTTTACATGTCCGCCGACGACGCCCTTAAATACGGAATCATCGACCAAATCATGGAGGCAAGAAAATGAGCTTGTTCCGCTCTTCAAACAACAACTTTTGCGCCTTTTGCGGAAAGCCCGCCGACGCGGACAGAAAGCTTGCCGCCAGCCGCATAGGGGAAATTTTCATTTGCAAGGAATGCGCCCAACTTTGCTCAAAGATTCTTGACGAAGAGGAAGGCGGCGTTGAGCAAATTGAAATGAGCCAAGTTCCCAGTCCAAAAGAATTTAAGGAATACCTTGACCAATATGTTGTTGGACAGGATTACGCCAAGAAAGCCTTGAGCGTGGCCGTTTACAACCACTACAAAAGGATGTCCTTGATGTCAAAGGCGGCGGCCGACGACGTCAAGATAGAAAAGTCAAACATCCTCTTGATTGGCCCCACTGGAAGCGGAAAAACCTTGCTGGCCCGAACTTTGGCCCAGCGGCTCAAGGTTCCCTTCGCCATCGCCGACGCCACGACTTTGACCGAAGCCGGCTATGTGGGCGAAGACGTTGAGAACGTTTTGCTCAAGTTGATTAACGCCGCCGACGGAAACATAGCCGCCGCCGAGCGGGGAATCATTTTCATTGACGAAATAGACAAAATCGCGCGGAAAAGCGAAAACACTTCAATCACCCGGGACGTTTCCGGCGAAGGCGTTCAGCAGGCGCTTCTAAAGATTATCGAAGGAACAAAGGCTTCCGTTCCGCCTCAGGGCGGCAGAAAGCATCCCAACCAAGAAATGCTTGAGATTGACACCACCAACATTTTGTTCATCTTGGGCGGCGCCTTTGTGGGCCTTGACAAAATAATCGAGCAAAGAACGGCGGAACATTCCTTGGGCTTTGGCTCCAATGTGGCCACCATGAACGACGAGGAGCGCATGGAGCTTTTGAACAAGGTCACTCCCGACGACTTGGTTCGCTTTGGCTTGATTCCCGAATTGATTGGACGAATGCCCATAACGGTGGCGCTAAAGGCCCTTACCCGGGACGACTTGGTGGCCATCTTGACCCAGCCCAAGAACGCCATTACAAAGCAGTTCCAGGCCTCTTTTGCCGTTGACGACGTTGACTTGGCCTTTACCGACGAAGCCATAGGCGCCATAGCCGACACCGCCATAAAGCAAAAGACCGGAGCGCGAGGCTTGCGCGCCATTGTCGAAAAAATGCTCTTGGACTTGATGTACGAGCTTCCCAGCGTTCCCGGCAAAAAGAAGCTTGAAATCACAAAGGAATTTGTCGAAGACAAAAAGATTCCGGCGCCGGCAAGCCTTGTGGTAAAGCAGCCCGCCTAAGACTGGTCAAGGCGCGCCTTGACAATCGAGGCCGCTTTTACAGGCTCAAGCCTTTTAGAATTTCAACAGTTTCTTTGGCGCAAATTTCCCAATCGAATTTTTTGCTCCACAAAAGGCCCTCCGAAATCATGTTTTGGCGGGCCTTTTGGTCAAAGAGAACCTTTTCCATGGCGCAGGCCATTTCTTCCAAATTGTCGCTGTCGAACAAAGCCGCCTTGCCCGCGCAAATTTCCGGCAAAGCTCCCGCGGCGGCCGCGGCCACAGGAACGCCCGAAGCCATGGCTTCCACAACGGGAATGCCCACACCTTCTTGCGTTGACGGAAAGACGCAGGCGTCCGCGCCTGAAAGCAAAATTGGAAATCCCTCGCTGGGAAAAAATCCCGTTATGAAAATGTCGGATGAAACGGAGGAGGCCAAGGCCGCGGCGCGAACTTGCTCTGTCCAAGCCTTTTCCGCTCCGGCCAAAACCAAGCGGTGGGGAGCGCCCGTCCGCTTTTTAAAAATCTCAAAAGCCTTTATAAGCTCTATGTGCTTTTTCCCCTCCCCGCTCACGCTGGAAGGATAAATCATGTAAGGCCTTTTTATGGCGAAGGGGCGCAAGTTTGTCAAAGCCTCGTCCTCAAGCGGCCGCTGGTAAAAGCGGTTGTGGTCGATTCCGTGGCGGACAACTTGAATTTTCTTTCCGTCAAAGCCAAGGCGCAAAAGGTCGTTCTTTATGAAATTTGTGGGAACGATGATTTTTTGAACCCGCTCAAAGCCCCGCAAAGTCATGCGGTGGGCGAACTTTGCCTTGGCCAAAAGAGCGCTAAGGGAATCGTGCAAAACCGCCGCGCCTGGAACTTCAAAGCTGGAAGGCAAAAGCCGCGCGGCCGCCGGATACAAGACCGCCGAAACTTTTTTTCTTTTGTAAAAGCCCGGGGCGTAAAAATTGTGCCAAAAGCGCATCGCGTTCATCGACTCTCCGCAGCGGACATCGGCAAAGGGAATGTCGTTTGAGTAAGTGTATCTGTCAAGTGGCGGCCCAAAAAGCATGTATTCCGCGCCTTCAAGCCGGGGCAATTTGGCCGTCAAATTTAAAAGGTAAGAGCCAAAGCCGCTTTTTCCGCCGTCGCAGGCAAAGGTGTCGATTGCAAACTTCATGGAAAGCATTATACAACTCATAAAGAAATTCCGCAAGCGAAAGAAGATTTGGCGGACTTTGTCAATCAAATTCCTCCGCAAAAGGCCATTCCCGGCCTTGAAAGCTTTTTTGTCTTCCATCTTTGGCGGCTTTTTGCTATAATGGCCTTATGAGCGATTTTGCGGAATTGGGAATTGAGGACGGCCTTGTTCAAAAACTGGCCTCCATGGAAATAACGGAGCCCACGGCGGTTCAAAAAAAGGTCATTCCAGAGATTTTGGCCGGAAAAAACGTGATTTTTCAGTCGGCCACAGGAAGCGGAAAAACTTTCGCCTTCTTGCTTCCAATTTTGCAAAAAATTCAAGGGGAAGAAAACCCCGCAAAGGCCGTCCGCCTTGTGGTGGTGTCTCCCACATTTGAGCTGGCCTCCCAATTGCGGGCGGCGGCATCTTCCGTAAGCGACTTGAAGTCAGGCCTTTTCATTGGCGGCGTTCCCCTAAAAAGGCAAGTCGAGTCCTTAAAAGAAAAGCCTTCCATTGTCGTTGGAACTCCCAGCCGCCTTTTGGAGCTTTGCCGCCTTAAAAAGCTTAAGACCGAAAATTGCGCCGCGCTTGTTCTTGACGAAGCCGACCGCCTTGTTTCAAAAGAAATTGTCCAAGAAAGCCAAGACTTGATGTCGTTTTTTGGCCCAAAAACGCAAAAAATCGCCTGCAGCGCCACAATAACCAAAAAAGTTGAAAAATTCCTTGAGAACGCGCGCTTTTCAAAAGCCCAAGAAGGCGGCGCGCGTTCCGGCCTTGCGACCGCTCCCGAAGCGGGATTTGAGACCATTCTTTTGCCCTTGGAAGACGTTTTGCGGGAAAAAATCCAGCATTGGGCCTTTTTTGCCGAGCGCCGGGACAAAATCGAGACTTTAAGAGGCCTTCTTCACGCGCTGGGACCAAAAAAAACGCTTATTTTCGCAAGCCGCTCAGACCAAGTTGAAAACATTTTCCAAAAGCTTAAGTTCAAAAAGGTGAACTGCGCCGCCTTGACCGCCAACGTCAAAAACCAAGAGCGCCAGTCCATTTTGGCCCGCTTTAGGAGCGGAAAAACGCCTGTTCTCATTACCAGCGACCTTTCAAGCCGAGGCCTTGACATTCCGGACATAGAATGCGTCGTTCAAAGCGACTTTCCCCAAGACGAAGACTTTTTTGTCCACCGCGCGGGACGCACGGCCAGGGCGGGAAAAAGCGGCGCGAACATTGTCATCGGCGACGAACGGGAGCTTAGACAGCTGGCCGCCCTGGAAAAAAAGCTTAAAATAATCGTCCGCCCCAAGGCGCTTTACAAGGGAAAAGTCGTGGCGGCCGGCCAAGGTCAAGAAGGCGGCGGAAAATCTATTGAATAAACGCGGCGTTTTCAGTATAATTAAGGGATATTCTTTAGGGTGGCTTTAAGGTGTTTTTAAAAAGTCTTGACATATTCGGTTTTAAGTCTTTCGCCGACCGCACGCACATTGACTTTGCGGACGGAATAACGGCGCTTTTGGGTCCAAACGGCTGCGGAAAGAGCAATGTCGTGGACGCTATGAAATGGGTTCTCGCCGAAAACAAGTCTAAAAATTTGCGCGCCGCCACAATGGAAGGCGTAATCTTCAACGGAACCGAAACCCGCCCTCCCCTAAACTTGGCGGAAGTCACGCTCACAATCCTTAACGAAAACTCCTTGCTTCCCCGCCCGGATTCAGAAATCGCCATCAAGCGCCGCCTTTTCCGCTCGGGAGAAAGCCAATACTTCATCAACAACGAGCAAGTGGGCCCCACGGAAATCCGAAAGCTTTTTATGGACACCGGCGTAGGAAAGGCCGCCTACTCCGTCATGGAGCAGGGAAAAATCGACCAAATACTTTCCAGCAAGCCGGAAGACCGCCGCTACCTTTTTGAGGAGGCCGCGGGAATCAGCCGTTCCAAGGCGGAATGCGCGGAAGCCGAAAGGGAGCTGGAAAAGACAAGGGCCAACTTGACCCAAATAGAAGTCGCCTTGGCGGAAATCAAGCGCAGCTACGACACCCTTAAAGTTCAATCTGAAAAAACAAAAAAATACCGCAAGGTAAAAGAAGAAGTTTTTGACTTGCAGCTTGACATTCAGCTTTTAAAGTTGAAGGGCTTTGTGGAAACAAAAAGCCGCAACGAAAACACCATAAAAGAAGTCGAAAAAAAGCGGGGCGACATCCGGGCCGAAATCGACGCCATAAACAGCGCCCTTACGGAAAACACGGACAAAATAAAAAGCCTTCAAGACCAAGTGGCCCAAGGCACCCAAGAGCTTATAAAAATTCAGGGCGAAAAAACAGGAAAGCTTGAATTGCAAAAACAGTTCAACGCCCGTGAAAGGGAAATAAACGAAAAAATCGGCCAAATCGAAAGCCACAAAAAGGCGGTTCAAGAAAGAATCGACAGCCTTAACGAAGAGATTGACGAAGCCGAAAGTTCCATTCACGAAAAGGAAAAAAGCCTTGCCGACATAAAGGCCAACATCGCGTCTTTTGGCGAAAACATAACCAACGCCTCAAAAAGAATTTCCGACAACGACTCCATGGCCAACGAAAAGCAGGAATTGATAGAAGACCTTGACTTGGCCCGCGCCAACTTGCAAAAGGAATTGACCGCAATCACGGAAGACATCGTGACCGAGCTTGACGCCAAGTTGAAGTCCGCCGGCTATTCTCAGGGAGCGGCCAGCGCCGCCAAACAAGAGCTTGACGACTCCTTGGAAAAACTTAAAATTTTTGTCCAGGGCCGCAAAAACATTTTTGACGACGCGCTCAAGACTGGAGCCACTTCCGACGGAAATAAAATCGCCCAAGACTCCGCCGCCGCTTTTGGCGACGCGCTTTCCATGCTGCAAAATTTGCAAAACGCGCTGGACGCTTACATAAAATCCACTCCCGCCTTCATCAGCGAATTCTTAAGCCCTGAAGGAATCATCACAAAAAAGCGGAGCGTTGACCAAAAGATTCAAGACAACTTGAACCAAGTGGGCGAATTGAACAAGCGCATCGACGAGCTTAAAAAAGAGAACGAAGCCTTGGCGGAAAAAATTTCCGAATACAAGGAAACCTTGGCAAGCCTTCAAGTCAACGAAGCGAAGATGGCGGAGCAAATCACTTCCGCCAAAAACCAAATGACAATGATAAGGCGCTCCCTAACAACGGAAGAAAACAACTTGCGGCAAAACGAAGAGGAACTTTACGCCGAGCAAAAGCGCAAGGAAGACTTGTCCGAACAAATTGAAAGCGTGGCCGAAGAGCTGGCCGAAATCGAAGCCCGCGGACAAAAGACCGCCGACCAGCTTAAAAAGCTTGACGAAGAAATCAAGGACTACAACAACAAGGTTTCGGGAAAGACAAGCGACTTGAACAAAAAGCAGGAAATGCTGAACAAGTATCAAAACCAATACGAGCAGCTTTCCAACTCCATGATTCAAACCGAAACCGAAATCCGCAACGTCAAGCAAAACTTCCTTGACCAATATTCCCGCGACTTGATGGAATACGAAGAAAGAATGTACACCATCACGGCGCAGCCCCTTGACTTAAAGGAAAAGCTTTCAAAAAAGAAGGGCGAGCTTGAGGACTTGGGACACGGAATCAACTTGATGGCTCCCGAAGAATTTGTGGAAGTCAAGGAACGCTACGAGCGCCAGCAGACAAACTACGACGACACGCTAAAATCCTTAAAGGACTTGGAGCGGGTGGCAGAGGAAATCAAGTCAAAGTCTTCGGAACTTTTTTTGGAAACTTACAACAAAATCAAAAGAAACTTCCACAACATGTTCCGCCGCTTGTTTGGCGGAGGACGCGCCGAGCTGCGCCTTGAAAATCCCGAAAACGTTCTTGCCACGGGAATCGACATTTTGGCCCAGCCGCCGGGAAAAAAGCTTGAAAGCATCGCGCTTCTTTCGGGCGGCGAAAAGACAATGACCGCCATCGCGCTTTTGTTCGCCACATACCAAGTGCGGCCCAGCCCCTTCTGCTTGCTGGACGAAATCGACGCGGCGCTTGACGACAAGAACGTAGGAAGTTTTGTCACCGCGCTTACAGCCTTTGCGAACGTAAGCCAATACATCGTCATCACCCACAACAAAAAAACCGTTATGGGAGCCAGCACCATGCTTGGCGTGACTATGGAAGAGTCCGGCGTTTCAAAAATCATCGCGCTTCGTCTTGACGAAGACATCGAAAACATTAAAAACGACTTTGAAGACGCCAACGACGACTTTGTGGAAGAAGACGTTCCGCCGGAAGAAGGCGTTGTGATTCCGCCCCGACCGCCGCGCCGCGACAAAAGCAATCCTGAAACGGAGCGAAATCAAGAGTGATTGACTTTTACGAATTAAGCGAAAAGGCAAGGGATTTTTTCTCGCAAAGGCAAAAGGCTCTTTTGCTTTCGTCAATTTTGGCAGTCTTTTTTTTCGCGGCGCTAATCGCCATGATTTTCATTCCGCAAAAGCCAAAGTCGCCGCCAAGCTCAAATTTTAAAAGCGAGCCTCTTGAGGCCGACCAAGAATTGCTTTTGCCCCAAGGAGTTTCAATTCCTTTGGAATACGCTGTAAGCCGCGAGACAAAAGAGCGCTGGAGCGACGGCCAAGTTGAGGAATGGCTTATGGAGCCAGACCAGGAAGCCGTCAAAAAACTTTCGGACGCGAACGATTTTATGATTAAAAGCCTTATGGAGGCCGCCCCGTGAAAAAGCTTTTATTCGCGGCCTTTATTTTGCCGCTGGCGGGAAGCCTTTTTTTCTCCTGCAAAAGCTCAGAAATTCCCGCCGACAATCTTCAAGACGAGGAGCCTCTTGAAAAAGTAGAGGAGATTGAGGAGGCCTTGGCCGACGCCGCCGAAGAAAAAATTCCCCAAAGCGAAGTTGACGAGTTGGACAAGCTTTTAAGCCAGAACGACGAGCCTCAAGGCGAAGTTGACCAAAGCGACAAACTTTTGAGCCAAGACGGAGAGCCCCAAAACAAAGGCGACAGGGAACAAGAAGAAGTTTTTCAAAACGAAGAAGGCTCAAAAAGCCAAGAAATCCCGCAAGGCGGCGCGGCTCAAGCGGCCTCAGAGGCCGAAAAGCCTTTGGCCGCGGAACGTCCCGCAACTGACCAAAGCCAAGAACCAAGCGGCGGCCAAAACTCGCTGACTCAAAAAATACGGGATTCAAATTCCAGCGTCCGAGCCGCCCCCCAAAGCCAGGGCGAATCCAAGACGGACTCAAGCGAGGGCGGCGGGCTTGAGCGCGTCACAAGCCAAAACAAAACGATTCAAGGCGGCCCCCTAATCGGCCCATCGTCCGACAAGCAAAACGACGGACGGGACAACACAAGCGAACGCTACGACTTTTCCCAAAGAACGGAACCTCAGAGCCAAAAGGCCGAGGAGCAAAGTTCCAACGAAGGAATAGCCCTCGCCCTCCCTCAGGAAAATGAGGAGGAAGAAAAGCCCCAAGAAGAAAAAGCAAAGATTCCCAGCCGTTCCATGACCATAAAAAACAACCAGTTTCTTGATGTCGTTTATCCCGGAAGCGGCTGGATTTATCTTGGGGAAGAAGACGGCGGCGAGCATTTTATTTTCCAAGGACGAAAATTGGGAAACGGAGAGACAACCTTCACCCTCCGCTCAAAAAATCCTGGAATCGCGCTTTTGCATTTTTACAAAAACGACATATTGACCGGAAACTACATCGACGACTACATTCAAATCGAAGTGAGCGACAAAAGCGCGGCCGACGCGGTTCACGTGACGGCGCCCTCTTACGCGGACGCGGTTCCGCCAAAATTTGACAGGACTCAAAACACGTCTGAAAAAGAAACGGCCATAGAGGAAGCCGCCGCGAAAAAGCAGGCGGAACGGGAAGAAATAGCCAAGGCCGACGAAAAATCTCAGGCCCTTCCAAGCTCCGCTCCTCAAGAAGAAAACGGCCGGGAAGCCGAAAGCGAGTCTTCGCCGTCTGAAAAAGTTCAGACTGTAATACAAACTTCCGGCCTTGAAAAAATCGAGTCAAAGCAAAGGACAGCCCTTGCTGGAAGCGGACAAGGACAGCAAAGCGCCGGCCAAGAAAACCCGGCAAAAAAAGAAGAAAGCCTTAGCGGCGGGCAAAAGGCAAAAAGCCTTTTGGAGCGCGCCCAAAAAGCCTACGACGAAAAGCGATACGCAGACGCCTTGGACTTGGTTCAGCAATTCTTTGAAACGGCCACCGAAGACTTTGACGCGGGCCTTTACTTGGAAGGCTTGATTTTGGAAGCCAAGTCGGAAGTCAGAAACATAAAGAGCGCCATTGGAGCCTACGACACGCTGATTAAAAACTGGCCCCAAAGCCAATACTGGCGCCGCGCCAACGAGCGCTCGATTTACTTAAAAAGATTTTACATAGACATAAGATAAGAAGGTTTGTATGAAAAAAAATTTTGTTCAAGGCGGCTTGAAAGTCAAGGCCGCTCTTGCGGCTCTGGCTTTGACAGCGGCCGCGTTGCCGTTCTCTTCTTGCGTTCTTAGAACGGAAGAAAAAAACGAGAGCCAAAGATGGATTTCCGTAACAGGAAGCGGCAAGGTCAAGGTTAAAAACGACGCGGCCACCATCAACTTGGCCGTAGTCACATACAATCGCTCGGTCATAGAAGCCGCCCGCCAAAACGCGGAGGCCGTCACAAAAGTCCGCGTGGCCTTGATAGACGGAGGCTTTCCCGCCGACTCCATCACCACAAGCGACTATAGAATTTGGCAGGACGTCTCAAACAGGAACGGCGTTCAATACCGCGGCGACTACCGTGTGACAAATTCGATACACATAACCACATTTGACGCGGACAAGGCTGGAAACGCCATTGACATCGCGGTAAAGGCGGGCGCCAACGAATTTTCTTCAATAGATTTTTCGGCCACAAACATTCAGGACGCCTTGCGGGAAGCAAGAACCTTAGCCATAAAGAACGCCGCCGAAGCCGCCAACCTTATGGCAAAGACGGCCGGCGCCGAGCTTGGCCGGGTGACAAAAATCATAGAGCAGGGAATTCCCGCCTACACAAGCCGCGAAGGCGCCAAACTTTTTACGGCGGCGGATTTGTCAACTCCAATCAGCGCTGGCAACGGCGAAGTGAAAGTCACCGTTCTCTGCGAATACGAATTGAAATAGGATTTTAGGAACAAAGAGGAAATATGTTAGACTACAGATTCATCAAAGAAAATTTGGACGCGGTTAAGGAGAACATCAAAAACCGCAATATGACGGCGGACGCGGACATCGTGGTTGAATTGTTCGACAAGCGGACAGCCCTTGTGACAAAGCGGCAGGAAGCGCAGCAAAAGCGCAACCAAAACGCCGCCGCCATGAAGGGCAAGATGGACGCTCAAGAGCGGCAAAAGTTGATTGAAGAAGGAAAGAAAATAAAGGAAGAAATCACGGCGGTTGAGGCGGAACTTGAAAAAATCGAGCCGGCTTTGGAAGAGGCCGCGCGAAAAATTCCCAACATGTGCAATCCCGCAGTTCCCATCGGAAAGCTTGACACAGAAAACCTTGAGGTCAAGAAAGTGGGAACTCCCCGCAAATTTGACTTTGAGCCAAAGGACCATGTTCAGCTTATGGAAGAGCTGGACTTGATTGACTTTGAGCGGGGAACAAAAGTTTCAGGCCCAAAATTTTATTATCTAAAGAACGAAGCCGTTTTCTTGGAACAAGCGCTCATCATGTATACATTGAACGTTTTGAGAAAGCATGGCTTCACACCCTTCATCACGCCGGACGTGGCCAAGCAGGAAATCTTGCAGGGAATCGGATTTAACCCCCGAGGAAACGAGTCAAACGTTTACTGCATTGAGGACGAAGGAACTTGCTTGGTCGCAACGGCCGAAATCACGCTTGGCGGCTACCATTCCGAAGAAATTTTGGACAAGTCCAAATTGCCCCTCTTTTACTGCGGCCTTTCCCACTGCTTTAGGCGGGAAGCCGGCGCCGCCGGACAGTTCAGCAAGGGCTTGTATCGCGTCCACCAGTTTGACAAAGTTGAAATGTTCGTTTACTGCGTTCCCGAACAAAGCGACCGGCTGCACGAAAAGCTTCGCCTTATCGAAGAGGAAATCTTCACAGGCTTAGGCCTTCCCTTTCATGTGGTTGACACTTGCACCGGAGATTTGGGAGCGCCGGCCTACCGCAAGTGGGACTTGGAGGCTTGGATGCCAGGCCGCAATGGAGGCGAATACGGCGAGGTCACTTCAACTTCAAACTGCACTGACTACCAAAGCCGCCGCCTGAACGTCCGCTACAAGGACGACGACGGAAAGAACAAATACGTCCACATGCTCAACGGAACGGCCATCGCCGTGGGAAGAGCGATGCTGGCCATCGTGGAAAACTACCAAAACGAAGACGGCTCAATCACAATTCCCGAAGCCTTGGTTCCCTTGTGCGGCTTTGACAAAATCGGCCCAAAAAAATAAACGAGGAAAAAAAATTGGAAGAAACGCGAAAAACGAACGAAGGCGAACAAAAAATCCTTGACGCGGCGCAAACGGCCGCCAAGGAAAAAAATTACCCAAGACGCATTTTCATCTTGCTGTCGTTTTTTTCTTTGCTGTCCTTTCTCGCGATTTTAAAAGTCACAAAGTCTTTTTCTATACAAATAATTCTTTCAATTTTGCTGGCCTTGATAGCGCTTCCAGCCATTCGCAAATTGCATTCCCGCCTCAAGTTTCCTTGGGCGGTGGGAATCTTGCTCAGCTTGACGGCCTTTGTTTTGCTCATAGGAGGAATCGCCCGCCTTTTGCAAGCCAGCGCCGCTTCAATCATAAGCGCCTTTCCCCGCTACGAAGACCGGCTTTTGATTCTTTACAAATACGCCGCCCAGCAATTCAACCTAAGCTTTGACGAAGGAAAAACCTTGATTGAAAATTTGCTGGCTCAATTGAAAATCCGGCAATACTTGCAGAGCGCGGCGCTTTCCGTTTCAAACACGGCGCTGTCCTTTGCAAAAAACATTTTTGTGATTTTCTTGATGTACACATTTTTGCTTGTTGAGGCCGGCTCTTTTGAAAGAAAAATTTCCGCCGCCTTTGAAGGAAAGATGCGCCATCGGGTAAAGTCTGTAATAGCCAAAGTAATTGTTGACACCACAAGCTACATTTCAATCAAGTTTGTAATTTCTTTGGCCACAGGCATCGCTGTCTTTGCCGGCCTTTACATAATAGGCGTTGACTTTGCCATAGTTTGGGCATTCTTGGCATTTTTGCTAAATTTCATTCCCACATTCGGAAGCGTAATTTCATTCTTGCTCACAGTCTTCTTCGCGCTGCTGCAATTCTTCCCGTCAGTTCCGCCGGTCTTGGCGACGGCTCTTGTAGTTCTTGCGTCCAACATGATTTTGGGAAACATTGTGGAGCCCCGCGTGGAAGGAGGAAACCTTAACATTTCCCCCTTTTTGATTTTGGTTTCTTTAAGCGTTTGGGGCTGGATTTGGGGCTTTATCGGAATGATTTTGGCGGTTCCCTTTTTGGTCTTCATCAAAATTTTTTGCGAAAACGTGAGTTTCTTAAAGCCGGTTGCAATTTTGCTTGGAAACAACAAAGAAGTCAGGCAAAGAAAAAAGCCTGACTCCACTACCGCTAGATAAATTTTTCGCCGGAAACTTTTTCATACAAAAAGCGCGCGTCCTCTTCTTGAAGGGAAGTGTAGCGGCAGACAGCGCACATAAAGTCTTTGTCGTCGTCAAAGTAGTTGGACTCCACGCGGCAAGTGGCGAAAATTTTTCGTTCGGTCAAAGGCCGCGGAAGGGGAAAAGACATTTCAAGCGCGTATTCGCTTCCTTCCCTCAATTCGTAGTTTCCAGCCTTTTGTCCAAAAACAATTCGCTCGTGGTTCACAAACAAAACCTCAAGGGGATTTTTCCTTCCTTGAACGCTTTCCATTTTGACAATTTTTTCGGACAAATAGCGGACAACGGGAATCAGTTGAACGCCGCTTCCGGCCACGCCCTTTTGCCGCGCGTGGACGATAAATTCTTCCAAGTAAGCCTTGGCCCTTTTTTGGGAGCCTTCTTCAATGTCTTTCCAAACCGGGCTGGAAAAAAGCCGGTAGCCTTCCGCGGGAACGCAGTCAATGTGAATGTCGCTCTTTTGGTTGACCGAAAAATAAAGGCTGGCGGAAAATTCGCTTGGCCGGGGAGCCGCGGAAGGCTCTTGGATTCTTGAAATTGAAGACGGAATGACAAGGGCCAGACCGGCCTTAATCCTTTTGATTTTAGTTTCAAAATAAAGGCCAAGGCGGTTGAAGTAAAATTCAACCTTAACTTTTTTGTCGATGAAATTTTGGACGTTTTGCGGCGGGTTTGTCAAAAGAATTATTCCCTGCTCCAAAACCTTAAGCTGTTCGGCCTTGATTGCGATGGGGAAAAGCGCGGAACTGGCGGGCTTGACCTTGTCTTGCTCGTCGCCGGAATTTTCTTCCACAGGAGTGACCGTCACGGGAACGTTTCCGTCAATCAAATATTGAAGGACAAGTTCGCGCTCAATCCCTGTCAGTTTTGACGCTTCCATCTTTTGCCTCCCACTTGTAAATTTCTATTTGCTGAATTTTCCAAGACTCCCCTTCTTGAACTGGATAAAGCTTTGTGTATAAAACTTCTTTTTCTCCAGTCCAACGGACGGGAACTTCTATCAATTCTTCGCCAACAAAAGGCCGCCCAATCACATAGGAGTCAATGGCTCCCGCGTCCTTGGCGTCCGCAAAAAAAAGCGCGAGGGAAAACAAGCCCTTTGAAGAAAAAAAAGCGTCAACTGCCGAAGAATCCTCTTGCTCTGGAGCGCCGGTAAAATCCGCAAGCGCCCGGCAAAAAGCCCTTATCGTTTCCAAAAGCTCGCCTTGAATGCCAGACGTGTCCAAATTTTCAAAGCCCTCAAGACTAGGCCAAATTCCTCTCATCGGAGCGCCGCCTTCCAAGGCGGCTATGGCCAGCGGCGAGAGGGGAACGCTTTTTGAAATGGACTCAAAGGAATCTATTTTCTTTGAAAGCTTGTCGCTTTCAAGTTCGTAGGCCCACTGAGCTCCGGCGCTCAAATCGCCGGCGCTTTTTGAAAGAGGCGTGTATTCTTTTGAAGGACCGCCACCTTTTTTTTTGCAAGAAAAAGGCGCTAAAAGAGAGAAAACAATCAGCGCGAAAATGGCGGCTCTTTTTAAAATGGCGCTCGCTCCCACAAGGCAATTATAAAATAGAATTTGCAAAAATGCAACTGCCGCTCGCGCTTTTAATTTTTTTACCAAGAGGCTTTGTTCCGGCGGATTTACGCAAGCAGGCCAGCCTTGAATTCTTCAATATAATTCGATATAATATTTGGCAAAAAATTTTTGGAGGCGCTTTATGGCTCTTACATTGGCGGAAAAAATTTTGCAGGAACACATCGTTCCCCAAGCCTGCAAGGAAACGCAGTTTACAAAAGGCTCTCCCATAGAGCGGGGAAAGGACATAGCGATAAAAATCGACCAGACGCTCACCCAGGACGCCACCGGCACTATGACATACCTTCAGTTTGAGACAATCGGAATTCCCCGGGTAAAGACGGAACTTTCGGTTTCCTATGTTGACCACAACACCCTTCAAACCGACTTTAAAAACATGGACGACCACCGCTACCTTCAAAGCGTGGCGGCCAAATACGGCCTTTACTTCAGCCGCCCCGGAAACGGAATTTGCCACCAAGTCCACCTTGAATGCTTTGGCCAGCCGGGAAAAACCTTGCTGGGCTCGGACAGCCACACGCCCACAGGCGGCGGAATCGGAATGATAGCCATCGGAGCGGGCGGCCTTGACGTGGCCGTGGCCATGGGAGGCGGCGCCTTCCATCTTGCAATGCCAAAAATCTTTGGCGTCAAACTGACCGGAACGTTAAAAAAAGGCGTCGGAGCCAAGGACATCATTCTTGAAGTCTTGCGCCGCGAAACGGTGAAGGGCGGAACCTTGGCAATTTACGAATACTTTGGAAGCGGCGTTGAAAGCCTGACCGTTCCCCAGAGGGCCACAATCACCAACATGGGCGCCGAATTGGGAGCCACATGCTCAATATTCCCCTCCGACCAAAAGACAAAGAAATTTTTGGAGGCCATGGGACGAGGCTCTTCTTGGAAAGAGCTTAAGGCCGACGAAGGCGCCTCATACGACAAAGTGATAGAAATAAATTTGGATTTGCTTGAACCCTTGGCCGCCTGTCCCCACAACCCGGACGTAATCAAAAGCATAAAGAGTCTTGAAGGCCAGCCCGTCACCCAAGTGGTGATTGGAAGCTGCACCAACTCTTCCCTTGACGACTTGGAAAGCGTGGCCGCCATTGTCAAAGGAAAGCATATAGCGCCCGGCGTTGAGGCTGGAATCGCGCCCGGAAGCCGCGCCACTTTGATGATGGCCGAAAAAGCCGGAATCTTGGGCGACCTTATAAGGGCCGGCTTTAGAATTTTGGAAAGCGCTTGCGGCCCCTGCATTGGCCAGGGATTCGCGCCAAACAGCCAAGGCGTCACCTTGCGCACCTTTAACCGAAATTTCAAGGGCCGAAGCGGCACCGCGGACGCCAATGTTTACCTTGTAAGCCCCGAAACCGCCGCCGCCAGCGCCGTCTCAGGCGTTTTCACTTCCGCGAAAGAATTGCAATACGAAGACCAAGCCTACAAGGGCGGAATCCGCCAAAGCCTTTTGGACGGCGGCGACCAGCGGCTTTCAAGCCAGGACATTTTGGAAGCGGCCCTTGACCGGGGAATGGTCATAGCCCCGCTTTCTGAAAGCGAGGCCGCCAAGGTTGAAATCCTTAGAGGCCCAAACATCAAGCCCTGCCCGGCTTGCCGCGAATACAAGCCCAGTCTTTCCCTTCCTGTGGCGCTAAAGGCCGGCGACAATGTTTCAACGGACGACATAATGCCGGCGGGAGCGAAAATGCTTCCCTTGCGCTCCAACATTCCTGAAATAAGCAAATTCACCCTTACCCGCCTTGACCCAGAATTTTACAACCGCGCCGAAAAGTCAGGCTTTGCCGACTGCATTGTGGTTGGCGGCGAAAACTACGGCCAAGGCTCAAGCCGGGAGCACGCCGCTCTTGGCCCCATGTATTTGGGAGTCCGCGCAATTTTGACAAAGAGCTTTGCCCGCATTCACAAGGCCAACCTCATAAACTACGGAATCATTCCCTTAAACTTCAAGAACCCCGCCGATTACGACCTTATAAAGCAGGGCGACACCCTTGTTCTTTCCAACATCGAGGAGGCGCTGACCACAGGCTGCGACTTTAAGATTGAGGCGAACGGAAAGACGATTCTCGCGCCAAACGACTTGTCCGAGCGCAGCCGGGCGATTCTAAAGCTGGGGGGCTTGGCCAAATACACCAAGGCCGGGCTTAATTGACAGGAAGAGGGCCGTAATATATAATAGAAAGGATATATGCTTTTAATAAAAACTTCTACAAAAGTTCTCGGCTCCCTGTTCATGGCGGCCGCCCTCATAACGGGAGCGGCCTTGGGCCTCGCGCTGGCGCGCACCGCCGACACTGTGAACACTGAAAATTTCACGGAGTTCACCACCGCCCTTCCCACAAAAATCTTGGACATAAACGGCGAATTGATAACGGAATTCACTTCGGAAGAAAGGCGGGAAATCATAAGCCTAATAGAAATTCCCCAGCACATGAAGGATTCCCTTTTAACCCGCGAAGACCGGGTCTTTTACGAGCACAAGGGCTTTAGCGCCTTGGCCATTTTCAGAGCCTTTGTAGGCGTGATAACTCGAAGAAATTTGGGCGGCGGCTCCACCCTCACCCAACAAATAGCGGGAACGATTTATTGCGACAGAAAGGAAATGTCCCTTGTCCGAAAACTAAAGGAATTGTGGTGGGCCATTCAAATGGAGCGCCGCTATTCCAAGAACGAAATCCTAGAGCTTTACATGAACCGCGTTTACTTTGGCGGAGGAACTTACGGAGTGAACGCGGCCAGCAAGTATTACTTTGGCCACGACGCCAGAAGCATAACTCCGGCCGAATCAGCGATTTTGGTAATCCAGCTTTCAAACCCGGCTTGGTATAATCCCTTTGAGCATCCCAACCGCGCCATGGACAGGCAAAAGGACGTTTTGCGCGCCATGGTCAACGAAGGCTACATCACTCAAAAAGAGGCGGAAGATTCCTTTGACGACTACTGGCTCAACTTTGACTACACCAGAACCGACACTTCGGCCTTCTTCATGCGGGACGACAAAGCGCCTTGGTTCAGCGAATACGTCCGCCGCGAGCTTAGCGAAATGATTTACGGCGACGCCGACATTTATTCCAGCGGCTTTACAGTGAACACCACGGGAAACATTCACCACTTGCAGACGGCCCAACTTTTGATGGAAAAGCAAATTCACAACGCCAACGTGAACTACAAGGCGCAAATGGCCTCAAAGCAAAAGGGCGCCTTCAGCACATACATTCCCATGAGCGAATTGATTACATTGATGTTCAACCTAAAAAAGCTCAAAATGTCAACGCAATTGGTTCAGTCTTCGGCGACCAAGGAATTTCAGTCAAAGCTGAACCCCTTGGTTGACATTGCCAGCCTTATGTTCGGAATCGACAACCTCAAGGTAGGAATCATCAACAAGGCCAACCGCTTGAACCAAGAAAAAGCCAAGGCCACCACAATCGAAGGAACCATGGTCAATCTTGAGAACGACACTGGCTACATCACGGCGCTCATAGGCGGAAGCAAGTTCGAGCAGTCCAACCAATTTATCAGGGCAAGCCAAGCGCGTGTGCAGCCCGGCTCTTCGTTCAAGCCCCTTTACTTCAGCGCGGCCATGGACACCCCGGACTTCAACGCGGCCACAGCCATTTTGGACGCGCCCTACGAATTTAAGTCAAAGGACGGAAGCAGTTACCTGCCCAACAATTACGGCGGCGCTTGGCGGGGAAACGTCTTGCTTTGGAGAGCCTTGGCGCTTTCCCTTAACGTTCCCGCCCTTAAGGTTTTGGAAAAAGTCGGCTTTGACGCGGCAATCGACCGCGCCGTGGCCTTGCTGGGAATTCCTGAAAAAGAGCTTCCAAGCCGCGCCTTCATTCCCGGCTTCCCCATCGGCTTGGGAACGGTTTCAGTCCGGCCAATAGAAATGGCCAGGGCCTACGCGATTTTCGCCAACGGCGGAAAGGCAATCACGCCCACGGCCATTCGCACTGTGGAAGACAGAAACGGAAACATAATTCTCAACATTGACCGCGACGTTCACAACAACATGAAAAAGCCCACGCAAGTCATAACGCCGCAAAACTCTTTCATCATGACAAAAATAATGGAGCACGCCACCACAATCGGAACCCTCCGCTACGGCTCGCAAAACCGCTCCAGTTTGATAGACCGTTCCACCGGCGATCCTATGGGCTCAAAATTCATTTACACCGACAAAAAGACCGGCCAAGAATTCCAAATGCCCATCGCAGGAAAAACCGGAACGACGCAAAACTGGGGCGACGCTTGGGCCATCGGCTACAGTCCCTACTACACGGCGGCTTTTTGGTTCGGCTTTGACACCCCCGGAAATTCCATGGGAATGTCAGGCACCGGCGCCTCTTTGGCAGGCCCGCCATGGGGCGACTTTATGAAGGCCATTCACAAAGACCTTCCCTACAAGGATTGGAGCCAGCCGGAAGAAGGCGTTGTCAAGTTGAACGTTTGCGCGGAAACAGGAAAGCTTTGCGTGGAAGGATGTACGGAAATAGCGCTTTGGTTTATGAGCGGCAACGTTCCGACGGAATTGTGCGACGTTCACGGAGCCGGAAGGGGCTCAAGCGAAAAGCGGACGGAAGAAATGCTGGAAGACGCGCTTTACCAAACTGGTTGGAGCGTTGACGACTTCATCGACTCAAGCGAACTTAATTTGGACTTGGATTTGGATTCAATCATAGAAAAAAGCGAAAGCCAAGAGCGAAAAGAAGAAGGCCTTGAAGACGCCAATCCCTTTGACTTTTCAAATCTTGAAAACGCGAATTCTTTGATGGAGTAGCCTATGTTGGTGAGCATAAAAGACATCAAGGTAAAAAAGCGCGTCCGAAAAGACTTGGGCAACTTGGAAAATTTAATGGACAGCCTAAGGCGCTACGGGCTTTTAAATCCCATAACCCTCAACTCAAAATACCAACTCATCGCCGGCGAACGCCGCTTGGAGGCGGCCAAGGCCATTGGCTGGACAAGCATAAACGCGAACATCATCGACAACCTTACGCCCTTAAGCCAGCTTGAAATGGAAATTGAGGAAAACAACCAGCGAAAAGAATTTACCGACGAAGAGCTTATGGAAGGATACAAGCGCCTTGCCCGCCTAAGAAACCCAAGCCTCTTGCGCCGCTTGTGGAACTTAATCAAGGGCTTCTTCGCTTGGATTTTCAAGACAGTCGCATCTTGGTTTAAGTGAGCCTAAGGCGCGATTGATGTCGCGGCGCCTTAAGCAAAAAGCCTTATTCAAACACAACTCGAACAAATTTTTTCTTTCCGGAACGCAAAACCAATTCGCCGTCCTTGTCCAAGTCCGCCTCGGTCAACACTCGCTTGACGTCGTTGAAAGTCTTGGCGTTCACAGCCGCGCCGCCCTGCTGAATCAAGCGGCGGACGTCGCTTTTTGTTCCGCCAAGCTTCGCCGCGAAGAACAAGTCGATGGCGCCGATTCCATTTTTAATCAAGGATTTTTCAAGGCTGACAGTAGGCATGTCGCTTTTGTTGCCTTCTCCGCTAAAGGCGGCCTTGGCTCCGCTTACAGCCTTGTCAGCCTCTTCCGCGCCGTGAATGTCCTTGACAACTTCGTAGGCCAAAGTTTTTTGCGCGATTCTAGTTTCTGGAGCGGCAAGTTGTTCATTGTAAATTTCTTCAATCCGTTCCTTGGGAAGGAAAGTGAAAACCTTAAGGTATTCCAAAACCTTTGAGTCGTCGGAATTGTAAAGGTATTGGTAGATTTGATACGGACTGGTTTTTGTCTTGTCAAGCCAAAGCGCGTTTCCTTCGCTCTTTCCAAATTTCTTTCCGCTGGGGTCAAGAATCAAGGGCATGGTAAAGGCGTAGGCAGTCTTGTTGAGCATCTTGCGGATAAGGTCAACGCCGGTGGTGATGTTTCCCCACTGGTCGCTTCCCGCAACCTGCATGACGCAATTTTTTTCTTGGAACAAGTGAACAAAGTCAAAGCCCTGCAAAAGCATGTATGAAAATTCCGCGAAAGTGATTCCGTTTTCAAGGCGGCGGCGGATTATGTCCTTGTCCAGCATATAGTTTACATTGATGTATTTTCCAATGTCCCGCAAAAAGTTCAAGAAAGTGTAGTCCTTAAGCCAGTCATAGTTGTCCACAAGCTCCGCCGTTGGAACAAGAGCCTTTATTTGCGAGCGAATTCCGTTAATGTTGGCGTTGACCTTTTCTTCGCTGATGATTTCCCGCTCGGCGGTGGGTCTGGGATCTCCTATGCGGCCTGTGGCGCCGCCGCACAAAAGGACAGGATGATGTCCCGCGTTGGCCAAACGTTTGGCCATGCACAAAGACGAATAATGGCCCAAGTGAAGGCTGTCGGCGGTGGGGTCTGTTCCCCAATAAAAAGAAAAGGGATTTCCGTCCAAAAGTTTTTGCAAGTCGCTCTCTTCGCCGGCAATGTCCTTGATAAGCCCGCGCCATTTCAAGTCTTCGTATAAAGTCATCTAACCTTATCCTCCAGTAATGAATTGTCATTCTATCAAATTGAGCCGTTATGTTCAATGCTTGTCTAGCAATATGGCAAAAAGTGTGATACAATTATTGTTTATGGAAGAAAAGCAAGTTGAGTTGAAGGACTATCTTTCGCCTTTGGGCGCGTGGGCCTTTTCTGTGGGAAGCGGAATCGGCTGGGGCTCTTATGTCATCACCAGCAACACTTATCTCGCCTTGGCCGGCCCCCTGGGAAGCGTTTTGGGCCTTTTGGCCGGAACCGCGATCATGCTGATTGTAAGCCAAAGCTACCGCTACCTGATGGGCCTTTACCATTCGGAGGGAGGAGCCTACGCTTACACAAAAGAGTCGTTGGGCCACGACTTTGGCTTTATCACAGCTTGGTTTTTGTTCCTTACATACATGGCCATTTTTTGGGCCAACGCCACTAGCATTCCCCTTTTCTTTAGATACCTTTTGGGCGACTTTTTCATGGCCGGCCCCCGCTACACGATTTTTGGATACACCGTCTACATTTTTGAGGCGCTGCTTTCAATAAGCGCCATTCTTTTGGCGGGCCTCTTGTGCTCAAAGTCAAAAAAGGCCGCTGAAATTCTTATGATTCTTTTGATTCTTTCCCTTATGGCGGAAATAGCCTTTTGCTTTTTTTCTGCGATGAAAAAAGGCGGAAGCCAAGAGCTTTTGAGCGGCCCCTTCTTTTCTCCCGGCGACGGAAGCGAAGGCCAAGAGGGAAAAAATCCAATCCTGCAAATTTTAAAGATAGCGCTGATTTCTCCTTGGGCCTTCATCGGCTTTGAAAACATTTCAAACTCCGCAAGGGAATTTTCTTTTTCCCACAAAAAGACCGGAAGAATTTTAGGCCTTTCATTGGCCGCGACTTTTGTCCTCTACGCCCTGATAATTTTTCTTTCCGCAAGCGCCCGCCCCAACGGATGCGCCAACTGGTTTGAATATGTTAAAAGCCTAAAGCAAATGAACGGGATAAAAAGCATTCCCATTTTTTTCGCGGCTCAAAGCAGGCTGGGCGACGTTGGCGTGAAAATTTTGTTCATGGCCCTCTTCGCGCTTATAGTCACAAGCCTTATCGGAAACATAACCGCCGTAAGCCGCCTCTTGTTCGCGCTTTCAAAAGATTCGGTCATCGACAAGCGGCTTTCATTCCTGTCAAAAAAATCCATTCCCCAGCGGGCGGTTTGGGCCATAATGGCAATTTCCGCCGTCATTCCATTTTTTGGCCGCACGGCAATCGGCTGGATTGTTGACGTGACCACAATCGGCGCCACAATCATTTACGGATTTCTTTCTTTTGCCGCTTGGAATTTGGCCCGCAAGGAAAGAAAGACCAAAGAAACCGTCACGGGATTTTTGGGAACAGCAATCATGGTCGCCTTTTTCGCCTTCTTGATTTTGCCCAACATTTTCTCGGAGGCGGCGCTGGCAAAAGAGTCGTACTTTTTGTTCACCGCTTGGTCGATTTTGGGAATAATTTTCTTTCACAGAATTCTAAAAAAAGACAAGGAAGGACTTTTTGGCCGCTCCGTAGTCGTTTGGATTGTGCTTTTGGCGCTGATACTGAGCATGGCCTTCATTTGGATGGTCAAGGCCAACAAGAACGCGGTGGACGGCGCGCTTTTGAACATAAACCTTTACATTCAACGCCTGCAAGAAAGCGGCGTTCCAGAATACTACGCGCGCGCCTCCTCATACATAAGCGAATCCCTTAAAAAAATTCAAGCCGCGAACTTTCAAAGCGCCCTTGTGGTGGTGGCCCTCTTTGTTCTTGCCATTGGAACTTTGGCGTCAAACTTTGTAATAATGCGGGACAGGGATTCAGAGCGCAGAGAAGAGATTGGCCGCATCAGGGCCATGGCGGAACGGGATTCCCTTACAGGCGTAAAAAGCAAAAGGGCTTACATTGAATATGAAGACCAGTTGAACAAGCGCATAGAAAGCGCCGCCGCTGACGAAGCCTTAAATTTTTCTGTCGTTGTTTGCGACGTAAACGGCTTAAAGACGGTGAACGATACCCAAGGCCACAAGGCAGGAGACGACTGGATACGCGGGGCAAGCAGCGTGATTTGCGCGCATTTTAAGAGAAGCCCGGTTTTTAGAATCGGCGGCGACGAGTTTACGGCTGTCTTAATCGGCGAAGACTACGAGAACAGAAAGACTATTATGGAAGAGCTTTCCAAAACTTCAAAAAGGAACAAGGCGCTGGGAAGAGTCGTGGTGGCGGCTGGAATCTCGGACTTTGTTCAAGGGCAAGACAAAAAAGTCGCCGCGGTCTTTGACAGGGCGGACGCAATTATGTATAAAAACAAAAAGGCGCTTAAAAACCCAGGCGAAGAAATCCGTTAAGGGCGGCGTTGACCACGAGCCCGCCCTATGGTAGAATGCGTTTATGAACCACGGATATTTTCGCGCGGCGGCCGCCAGCGTGGAGCTGAAAGTCGCCGACCCAGAATTCAACTCTGAAAAAATAATAACGGCCGCAAACCAAGCGGCGGCCAAAGACGCAAGCCTTTTGGTTTTTCCGGAACTTTGCGTGACAGGCTACACTTGCTCCGACTTGTTCTTTCAAGAAAACCTTTTAAAAAAGGCCGCCTTAGAATGCGAGCGAATCGCGAAGGAATGTTCCGGCCTTGAAATGATAATCGCTGTGGGCCTTCCGGTAAAAAAAGACGGAGCGCTTTACAACGCCGCGGCCGTTTTGTTCAAAGGAAAAATAATCGCGCTTGTTCCCAAAACATTCATTCCAAACTATTCTGAATTTTACGAGCGCCGCCATTTTGCAAGCCAGGCCTCTCTTAAAAAAAACGAGACCTTTTATTTTTCAGAAAAAAATCCCGCCGTTCCCTTTGGCCGGGAAATTTTAATTTGCCCTGAAAACTCGGAGGCAAAAATAGCCTTTGAACTGTGCGAAGACTTGTGGGCGCCAAATCCGCCTTCCACAAAGCACGCGCTTTCAGGCGCCAACGTCATAGCGAACCTTTCAGCCTCCAACGAAATAATTGGCAAGGCCGAATACCGCCGCCTTTTGGCAAAGTCAACTTCGGCGCGGCTTTTTTGCGCCTATGTTTACGCCGACGCTTCAAGCGACGAGTCAAGCCAAGACATGGTTTTTGCCGGCCACAACATCATTTGCGAAAACGGAAAAATTTTGGCGCAAAGCGAACTTTTCAACAACGAAATAACTTTTGCCGACATAGACATTTCTTTGCTTGAAACTGAACGCGCCAAGACCAGCACTTTCAGCCAAAACCAAGCGGAAGAGGCTCCCGAAGAATTTCTTAAAATTCCAGTCCGCCTAAAAGAAAAAGACTATGACAAGACGGCCTTCTTTTTTAGAAAAATCGATCCCCTCCCCTTTGTTCCAAAAGAAAAGGAAAAGCGGGGCGAGCGCTGCCGCGAAGTTTTAACCTTGCAGGCGCAAGGCTTGGCAAAGCGCCTTAGGCACATGAACTGCAAGAGCGTGGTCATCGGCTTGAGCGGCGGCTTGGATTCAACGCTGGCGCTGCTTGTGTCTTGCCGCGCCTTTGACCTTTGCAAAATTCCCCGCTCGGGAATTTTAGCCGTCACCATGCCGGGCTTTGGAACCACAAACAGAACTTATCAAAACGCGCTGGCGCTGGCAAAAGAGGCGGGAGCGACGCTAAAAGAAATTTCAATCGCCGCCGCTGTTCTCCAGCACTTCAAGGACATTGGCCACGACGAAAGCGTCAAAGACGCCGCCTACGAAAATTCCCAGGCGCGGGAACGGACTCAAATCCTTATGGACTTGGCCAACAAGACCGGCGGCATTGTCGTGGGAACGGGAGACCTTTCAGAGCTGGCCTTGGGCTGGTGCACATACAACGGCGACCAAATGTCCATGTATGGAGTCAACGCCTCAATTCCCAAAACCCTTGTCCGCCACTTGGTTCAGTGGGAAGCCGACAGTTCCAGCAATCCAAAATTCAAGGCCGCGCTGAACGATGTTTTGAACACGCCTGTAAGCCCGGAACTGCTTCCGCCCAAAGACGGAAAAATTTCTCAAAAAACAGAAGAGCTTGTGGGCCCTTACGAGTTGCACGACTTCTTCTTATACAATATGGCGCGCTTTGGATTTGGCCCGGAAAAAATTTACTTCTTGGCAAAAAAAGCCTTTTTGCAAAAAACTGAAAGCGGCGAAAAAACCGCTTCTTTTTCCGAAGGGGAAATCAAAAAGTGGCTCAAAACTTTTTACGCGCGCTTCTTTAGCCAGCAGTTCAAAAGAAGCTGCATGCCGGACAGCGCAAAAGTGGGAACGGTAAGCCTTTCTCCCCGGGGCGACTGGAGAATGCCCAGCGACGCCAGCGGAGCCCTTTGGCAAAAAGAAATGAACGATTTGGACTAGCGGCCTTGATTGGCTCAAACGGAGGAGAATATGGACGAAATTTATTTGGCGGCGAAAGACCGGTATCAAAAGATGGAATATCCTCACTGCGGAAAAAGCGGCCTTAAGCTTCCCCGAGTTTCCCTTGGACTATGGCACAATTTTGGCTCCAACGGAAATTTTGACAACATGCGCGCCATGTGCCGGGCGGCCTTTGACAACGGAATAACTTGCTTTGACATCGCGAACAATTACGGGCCTGAAGGCGGGGCCGCGGAAGAAAATTTTGGCCGCATTCTAAAAAAAGATTTTTTGCCCTACCGCGACCAAATCATTGTCACAACAAAAGCCGGTTACGGAATGTGGCCCGGCCCCTATGGAGACAACGGCTCAAGAAAATACTTGTTGGCCAGCCTTGACCAAAGCCTAAAAAGAAGCGGCCTTGAATACTTTGACATTTTCTACCATCACAGAATGGACAAGGAAACTCCCCTTGAAGAGTCCATGGGCGCCCTCGCGCAAGCCGTTCAATCGGGAAAAGCCTTATACGCCGGCATTTCAAACTACGACTTGCCGACAACTTTGGAGGCCGCGAAAATTTTGGAAAGCCTCAGCTGCCCCTTTATCGTGAACCAAATCCGCTATTCAATTTTTGACAGAGAAATTGAAAAAAGCGGCCTAAAGTCCGAGGCGGCCAAAAAAGGAATCGGCCTTGTTTGCTTCAGTCCTTTGGCGCAAGGCCTTTTGACAGACCGCTACCTTAACGGAATCCCGGAAGACTGCCGCATAAAAACCGACGGCCGCTTCTTGAATGAAAGCAACTTGACCCCAAGCCGCATGGAGCAAATCAGAAGCCTTGACAAAATAGCCAAGGCGCGGGGACAAAGTTTGGCGCAAATGGCCTTGAGCTGGGTTTTGCGCGACGGCGACATAACAAGCGTTTTAATCGGCGCCTCAAAGCCGGAGCAAATTTTGGAAAATGTCAAAATCATAAACAAGACAACATTCAGCAAAGAGGAGCTTGACGCGATAGACAAAATCGCTCCTGCGGACTGACAATGCTAAGCTACTTGCACGCCTTTCACGCGGGAAACCACGCCGACATTTTAAAGCACATGGCGCTCATTGGGATTTTGGAAAAGCTGAACCAAAAGGGCGCGCCCTACTCTTTTTTTGACACCCACGGGGGAAGCGGCCTTTATTCCTTAAACGGAGAAAAGGCGCAAAAAACCGGCGAAGCCCAAAAAGGAATTTTAAGCCTCGCTTCTTTTTGCCAAAACTTTTTAGGCCAAGAAGGAAAAAAAGAAATTCCTTTGGCGCTAAAAAAATATCTTGACTTTGTCGGCCCGTATTTAAAGATGGACTTGTATCCAGGCTCGCCCTTAATTGAACGCGCTTTTTTAAGAAAGGACTGCTTTCATTCCATTTGCGAGCTGCACCCCGGGGAATTTGAAAGACTAAAAGAAAATTGCCAAAGGCAAGATAAGGCGAACAATTTTGGGCCAAAAGGCAGTTTTTTGCCCGAGCAAAAAGAGGCCGGCAGCAGCGGAGGGCGAACAAAAGTTCGTACGCAAATTCTAAAGCAAGACGGACTTAAAAACTTGCTTTCACAAACGCCGCCCAAAATAAAGCGGGGCGGAGTTTTGATTGATCCCAGCTACGAAGAAAAAAGCGACTACGAGGCCGTTCAAAAAACTGTCGCGGCGGTCCACAAAAAATGGAGCGCGGGAATCATAATGATTTGGCACCCCCTCTTGGCCTACCGGTCGGCGGAAATTGAAAGCATGATTTTGGCCGTCATTGATTCGGCAAAAAGGCAAAACCCCAACACTGAAATTTTAAGGGCGGAACTTTTGGCCGACAATCCCCAAAGCCACACGGAACGAAGCCTAAAGGACAACGCCGCCGCCAAAGACTCGGAAGGCTCAAGCCCCCCGCGCCTTTACGGAAGCGGAATCCTTGTGATAAACGCGCCTTGGAAGCTTGACCAAGAATTGGACCAAGCCTTAAGCTTTTTTCCAAACAACGGGCATTCCATCACGAAAATATAATTTCATCTTCGCCGGCGCTGGCCTTAATCACAGAGCCGTCAGTAAATTTTCCAGCCAAGATTTCTTTTGCCAGCGGGTTTTCCACATAAGTTTGAATGGCCCGCTTTACAGGCCGCGCTCCAAAGGCCGGATCGTAGCCCTTTTGGGCAAGGAAGTCCGCGGCGCTTTGGTCAAATTCAAGCTTAATGCGCCTGCCGCTCAAACGGCTTGCCACGCGGCCAAGCTGGTTTTGGACAATGCCCGCGATGCAAGACTTGTCAAGGCGGCCGAACATTACTATTTCGTCAATGCGGTTTAAAAATTCCGGCTTGAAGGAAGCCTTGAGCAAGCCGCTGATTTTTTCTTTTGCCTCAATCATTTTTTGCTCGCTGTCTGCGTCCAAGATAAGCTCGCTTCCCAAATTGCTGGTCATAATTATTATGGCGTTCTTAAAGTCCACAAGGCGGCCTTGTCCGTCGGTCAAGCGGCCGTCGTCCAGAACCTGAAGCAAAACATTAAAAACGTCGGGATGCGCTTTTTCTATTTCGTCAAAAAGAACAACGCTGTAAGGACGGCGGCGGACGGCTTCGGTCAACTGGCCGCCTTCATCGTAGCCCACATATCCCGGAGGCGCTCCAATCAAACGGCTTACTGAAAACTTTTCCATGTATTCGCTCATGTCGATTCTGGTCAAAGATTTTTCGTCGTTGAACAAAAAGTCCGCCAAAGTTTTCGCAAGTTCTGTTTTTCCAACGCCGGTGGGACCTATAAAAAGGAAGGAGCCAAGGGGCTTGTTGGGATCGCTCAAGCCGCTTCTGTTTCGGCGAATGGCGTCGCTCACAACTTGAACCGCGTCGTCCTGTCCAATCACCCGCTTGTGAAGCTCGTCCTCAAGGCGAATGTATTTTTCTTTTTCGGAACTCATCATCTTGGCCACAGGAATTCCTGTCCAAGAAGAAACCACGCGGGCGATGTCCTCTTCCGTAACTTCTTGCCGCAAAAGGGAGGCGCCTTGCCCGCCGCTTTCCTTGTCTTTTTCTTCCGCGGCCTTAAGTTCCTTTTCCAAATTAGGAATTGTGGAATATTTTAGTTCGGCGGCCTTTTCCAAATTTCCTTGGCGGGTGTATTTTTCCTCGTCAAAGCGGGCGGCCTCAAGCTTTTCCTTAAGTTCCCTGGACTTTCCAATTTGCGTCTTTTCGTTTTGCCACTGCAATTTCATGGCGTCCCGCTTTCCGGAAATTTCCGCCAATTCCTTTTCAAGCTTGGCAAGGCGCTCAAGGCTTGCCTCGTCGTCTTCCTTTACAAGAGACTGCTTTTCTATTTGAAGCTGCAAAATTTTCCGCTCAATTTGGTCAAGTTCAGTGGGCTGGCTTTCTATTTCCATTTTAAGCCGGCTGGCCGCTTCGTCCACCAAGTCAATGGCCTTGTCAGGCAAAAAGCGGTTGGTGATATAGCGGTTTGAAAGAATGGCCGCAGACACAAGCGCCTCGTCTTCAATGCGGACGCCGTGGTGGATTTCATATTTTTCCCTAAGGCCCCGCAAAATGGCGATGGTGTCCTCAACGCTGGGCTCGGCGCAAAACACTTGCTGAAAGCGCCTTTCAAGCGCCGGATCTTTTTCGATGTATTTTCTGTATTCGTCAAGGGTTGTGGCGCCAATGGCCCTAAGCTCGCCTCTGGCCAAGGCTGGCTTTAAAAGGTTGGCCGCGTTGGTGGAGCCGTCCGAACCGCCGCCCGCGCCTACGATTGTGTGAAGTTCGTCGATGAACAAAATTATTTTTCCGTCAGCCTTCTTCACCTCGTTTATAACGGCCTTAAGGCGCTCTTCAAATTCTCCCTTGTATTTGGCTCCGGCCACCAAGGCGCCCATATCCAACGACAAAAGACGCTTTCCTTTTAGACTTTCGGGAACGTCGCCGCTTGCTATTCTGCGGGCAAGGCCTTCCACAACCGCGGTCTTTCCAACGCCGGGCTCGCCTATCAACACAGGATTGTTTTTTGTCCTGCGGCTTAAAACTTGCATCACCCGCCTAATCTCTTCGTCCCGGCCGATTACCGGGTCAATCTTGTCTTGGCGGGCAAGGCTTGTAAGGTCGGAGCAATATTTTTCAAGGCTTCGCATTGAACTTTCAGGGTCGTTTGAGTCAACCTTGCTGGAGCCACGCAAGTCTTTTAACGCCGCCATGATGGAATCGCGGCTGACTCCCCGCGCCTTTAAAAGCTCCGCAGCCTTGTCGGAATTTTGGGTCATGGCCAAAAGCAAGTGCTCGGTTGAAAGATATTCGTCCTTTAAGGAATCCATTTCGGATTCGGCCTTGGCCAGCGTTCTTTGCGCGGCCTGGGACAGCGTAAGGTTTGCCGCTCCGCTTACACGGGGAAGGCTGTCCAAAAGGCGGCGGGCCTCGCCAGCCAAAGCGCCGGCGTCCATGCCAATTCGTTCCACCAATGGCGAAATGATTCCGTCCTTTTGCTCCAAAAGAGCGATGAGAATATGTTCGTTTGTAATTTCCGCGTGGTCGTTCTGGCGGGCTATGCTGGAAGCCTCTTGAAGAGCGTCCATCGCTTTTATTGTCATTTTGTCTTGGTTCATACCTTTAAAATAGCAATAATTTTTAAAAGCGGCAAATTTTTTTAAATTTTCCAAAAAAAAGCGTAAAAAAACGCAAAGAAATTTATATCTTATATGTGACAAAAAGCAATCAACCCATTATTAGGAGGAATTCCCTTATGGAAAAAAAAGTTTTAAGGCCCTCTCCCACGGCCATTTTGAATCTTCGCTTGGACATAAACTTTAAGGCGATATTCACGCAAGGAACAAAGGGCTCTGATTTGGCGCTCCAGTCGTTTTTGTCAAGCGTCATAGGCCGAAAAATCAAGCGCCTGAAGCTGACGGAAAACGAGCCGGCCGCAAGCTCGCCGTCGCAAATGCAAATGTCCTTTGACGTGAGCGTGACCTTTGACGACGGAGAAAAAGCGGCCATTGAAGTTCAAGGCCGAGACCGGGAATACGACTTTGCCGTCAGAAGCGAAATTCAGGCCGCCCGCCTTTTGAACAACAACGCGAAAAAAGGAGGACAGTGGAAGGCCGGCAAAGTCTATCAGATTTCCGTTTTGAATTTTCATTACAAAAAGGGTGACAAAAGCGAACTGTCGTGGTATAGTATGAGGGATAAAAGCGGGAACGAACTTTCCGACAAGCTGAACGTCATCTACATTGATTTGCTGTCCATAAAAAAACTTGTCGGAACTCCCGTTGAAAGCCTCTCTCCCCTCCAAAAATGGGGTTTGTTTCTATCCTATGCCGACGACGAGAGAGAGACGGACTACATCAAAAAAATTGCCAAAAGCGAGGAAGGAATTATGGAAGCGAACAGAATAGCGAAAAAAATGAGCGACGACGACGCATACTGGTTCCGGCAAAACTCAATAGACACCTATTGGCGGGACTACTATTCTGAGCTGGAGGCGGTAAAGAAAAAAGGCTTAAAGCGAGGAATGCAAGAAGGCTTTCAACAAGGCCGGATAGAAGGAATTCAACAAGGTCGGGTAGAGGGCATTCAACAAGGCCGGGTAGAGGGCATTCAGCAAGGCCGGGTAGAGGGCATTCAGCAAGGCCGGGCAGAAGGCGCCATGCAAAAAGCCGAGGAAACGGCGGCCAAGATGCTGAAAATGGGCATGGGGGCGGAAAGTCAAATTTCGCAAATAACTGGACTTTCTCTAGAGCGAGTGAAAAAACTGAAAGAACAATTGGCAAAGGCCTAGTTGAAAGGCAGGCCAACAAAAAAAAACGCCCTCGGAAAAAACGAGGGCGTTTTTTTTGTTGTTACTGCCGTCCAAGAGCCCCGGGGTCATTGTCCCGGAATTAGCCTTGGAACGGCGCCAAATGTAAATCAACAAAGAATGTTTTCAGAAACCGCAAAGGCGCGGCCTCTGAAAAAAAAACTGTTAGTTCAATGTAATTACAAACTCTTGGGAAACCTGTCGTGTTTCTTCGGAGCCAGCGTCTGTGTAGGCGCCAACGCCGGAGATTGTAAGGAACCAGCGGCCTTCTGCGTTTGACAAAGAGCTTGTGTCAAACGTGACAGTCTTTGCGCTTGCGTCCACAGTTGCGGTCGCAGAGTCGCGTCCATTTGTAACGCTTGCAGTCACATTGGAAACCTTGCTGTCGTCATACGTAAAGACAATCGCATCGCCTGTACTAGCAGCGATAGCAACAAGTTCGTTTGTCGAAATATTTACGTCCGCAGCGCTTCCAACCTTGTAGCTGCTCATCCATACAGAAGCTGCAAGGTCCGCGTAGCTAGGGAAAACAACAGTAACGTTGGCAACACTCTTCCATACTCCGGTAAGCTTGAGGTTGTCGATGTTTCCGGCCGGAATGTTGGTCACAGCGGCGGCGGCGTCCATCTCGTCCGAAGTCATGGCGGCAACAGTAGTTATCCATTTCTTGAACTTCATTGTCGCCGAGCTAATCGTTACGTACGGATAAGAAGTAGAAGAGCTTCCGTGGGCCACATAACCCATCAAATCTTGAGCGGCTTCGTTGTAGTTATAGCCTACAACATACATTGCGCTGCTGTCCGTGTTGGCGTCGTCAATCTGAACAAGAGCGTTAGCGTCGCCAAGAGTGTAAGCCACAGTGAACATGCCGTAGACCATGTCTGATCCAGTGACATTGTTGACCTTTGTGACTGTAGTCGGAGTGTCGCTAGCGTCAAGCTCATCGTAGCGGTTGTAGGCGCGGATAGAGGCCTTGTATGTGTAGCCTGTCTCAAGGAAAACGGCGGCCTTTGTTTCGTTTTTGCCCATGGTCGGATCAGCCGTTCCAGTAGCGTTGGAACCGGCGGCGACTTCGCCCGCGGCGGTTCCGATTGTTATTTGATCCTTCTTGATTGTGTAGGTGGCGGCTGTCGGATATGTCGTTGTTCCGGCGCTTGTCGTTCCCTTGTAAATCTTAAGCTCAAAGCCAGTTTCATTTCCAGACTGATCGTTCCAAGTGAATGTGGCAAGGAAGGTATTTGGAACAGCGATATTGGCGGCCTGTCCAACATTTGCGAACGAAGTGTCAACAGAAAGCTGCGTTGGGTTTGTGGCAGGAGAGTTTAGGAAGTCTCCCAAGGCGATTGTCTTTGAAGAGATGTTTCCGCCGTCAACAACCAAGGCTTCCTGGTAGTGGCCAAGCGACTCTCCGCCTGAAGCCGGGTCGCCGTTGTAAAAGTCAACGACATAGTAGTAATTATTGGCGGCAACGACGTCATTGCCATATGTGAATGTCAGGCTTGTGCTAGACGTTGTGCTTGCGCTTACATCTGTAGTCGTCTTGTAAGTGCCGCTGGCGGCAGACACAAAGGATCCGTTGGAAATCGTTCCAACATCCTGAACTACAAACTTCAAGTAGGGGCCGCAATTAACAGTGCCTGTTATGCTGACGCTTCCAGTGGCGCTTGTTGACGCGACTGGCTTAAGGTTAAAGGCTTGTGTCGCGCCTGATGTTGTCAAGTTAATGCCTGTGTTGGTGGCTGTCAAGACCATATTGCTCGCTGACGGCGTGTCTGACGAAGACGTCAACTGATAGGCGCTTAAAGTTAGGTCCCAAGTGCCGGGGCTAAGCTCAATTTCCTGGCCGGTGGTTCCGGTAATCTTGCTATAGTCAAGAACCATCGGGGCAAGCGTCTTTGAAGAACCAGCTCCGTCGCTAAGGGTTCCTGTTCCAGAAAGGTAATAGGTCAAAGCGCCTTTTTTTGCGTCGTCCCATGCAGTCGGCAAGATTGTACGGGAATTGACGCTTCCCAAGACAACTCTCACATAACCGGCAGGCTGCGCGGAGTCTCCCAAAGCGCCTTCCGCCACATCAAAAGAGTTTGAACAGCCGGCGAAGAATGAAACCGCGAGGGCTAGGACAAACAGCTTTGAAAAAATTGTTTTAATGTTTTTCATAGATCCTCCTTGTGAAAAAACATAAAAATAAAACTTATAATAATCCGCTCTTTATACATTGCAGAAAAAATCCTGCAATCCGACAAAAAAAAATCATTCCGTCACTGTCACCTCCGCCACGTCTATGTAATAAGAGTCCAACATCCACGTCATTACAAAAAGCTTGTAATCGCCGGGCGCAAGTCCAGTCGCCGCCGGAGAGATTTCGATTATCGTGTTGTAAAACTGGCCGTTGTCCGCTTGCCGCCTTCCTGTGTTAAGATAAACGCTTGCGTATGTAACGGCGGGATTTGTCGGATCGTCGGGGTCTGGAACGTCGGACAATCCCGCCATTCTGTCTTCCAAATACTTCCTGTATTCGTCTGGATCATCTGGATAGTCTTCCTCCGCGCCGTCGTCGTATTTTAAATACCACTTGCATGGAAACACGCAAGAAAGCGTTATTCTTTGCGTCTTGTTCTTTGAAAACTCATAGCTTTCTTCAGGTATCAAAAGTTTGGCGTCATACTTGAAATTTGAGGCGGTGTCATTTCCCCAAATCCGCTCGTGCAGGCAATTGGCGTTATACTCGTCCACCATCACGGAAATGTCCTTGCAGGCGCAAAAAGCAAAGGCGGCGCAAAAGACGGCGAAGGCAAAAACAAGGCGGACAAAGAAGGCGGCAAAAATCTTTTTCATATTCTTGCCTCCGACTTTTTTACTTTCTTGCCGCCTTTAGGCTTAAGCGGAATGGGTATTTTTCCGCAAACAATGGCGCGGGGCTTTAATCCCAAAATCGTGTCAAAGTCCAAGCCGCCGCCAACCTCAAAGTATTTCCAGCCAAGGCCGACCATCGCGTCAATCGCAAACGCCGGCCGCCATTTTGTGGTGACAACCGCCCCGTTTTTGTTTTGATAAAGGCGCTCAAATCTAACGCCTGGATCCAACTCAAAAAATAAATAGGGAGCCTTTTTATTTTTAAACGACACCACAAAGCCCGCGCTTCCGTAAACGCTTCCGTTTAAAAAATACGGGGCGTCGTATTTTTTTCCATTCAAAGTGTAGGAATATGGAAAATCCTTTTTGGGAAATCCCAAGCCAAAGGCAAGGCCTCCTCCAAAATAAAAGACTTGGTTAAGCTGGTAGCGGACTTTTGCGTCAATGTCAACGGCAAAAGTGAATGGGCTTGGAAGCATTCTTCCGGCAAGTCCAAGATTTATTGCAAGCTGGCTGTCAAAGGGTTCCGCTTGCGTTTCAGGCTCTGGCTCTTTTTTGGGCTTTTCGCCTACCCTTTCAGTGTATTGGCTTCCTTTTTCAACAACTTCTTCAGGGGCGACAACCCGCTTTTTTGGCGCCTTTTGCTCAGGCTTTAAGAAAACATTTTCAAGGCGCAACTTGTAAACCGAACCGTCGGCGTGGCCCGTCAGCAAAACGCTGTCGTCGCTGTTAAAGGCAAAGCTTGTCAAAGAAGTTTGATTAAAGGGCGGAACATAGCCGACATATTGGCCGGTGGACAAATCGTAAAATTCAAGATTGTCGTCGGCGGTCAAAGCCACAAGGTTCCTTCCGTTTGAAGTCATCTTTAAATCTTTGACGCCGCTTCCGTTGGGCTCTATTTCCATGAGGCGGCTTCCGTCAAAGGCCCTAATCGTTATCAAGTCAGGCTTTTCAAGCGAAATGATTGAGGCCGAGTCCGAATTGAACAAGGCGCCGGCGCCGCTTCCGCTGTAAAACGGAAGGACATTGACTTTTCCGCCGTCAGACGAATGCCAAATTATTATCTTGTCGTCAAGGCCTGAACTTGCCAAAAATCCGTCGTTGCGGCTAAAGTCAAGCGCAAAGACGTTTCCTAAATGGCCCGACAACTCTTTGTCAGAAATCTTTTGTGTGTAATGCAAAACGATTGACATGTTTATGCTGCCGTCGTCAAAGGCCACGGCCATGTGGTTTCCCGAATGGCTAAAGGCGCTGGCCGTAACCCGTTTGTCGCCGGCAAGCTGAACGGAATAAGACGGCGGAACGTCTCCAGAAATCATAATGTCGGCGGGCAAGTCGTTAAAATTCCAAACGCTGAATTTTCCGCCTTTGCTTAAGGCCATGAACATGTCGCTTTGAGTCACAACGTCATAGGCAAACTGAAGGCTGACCGCGCCGTCATAGGCTATGGAGTGAATCAAATGGCTGTCATAGCCGTCGCGCATAAAAACCGCGTTTTGTTCTGTAAGGGCAAAAAGGCCGTTGTTGTTGCTCCAGCAAAGGCCGTGAACTGGGCTTGGAGTCTTTAGGCTTGGAGACGCTCCCAAAAGAGACGCGGACGCTTGGCCGTCGGTTGGATTGTAGCCTATGGCGCCTTTGCTTTCCTCAGACCACAAGCTTCTTGAGGCAAGCAAAAAATAAGAGAATACAACAAATTGAAGAGCGCGTGTCCGGGCGTTCATCTTACAGTAAAATTCAAATCTCCATAAATAAGCGTCAGCGGAATTTTCCCCGAACCCCAAAACCGCGAATCAATTTTTATAAATGCTGACTTTAAAAAATAAAAAAGAATGTTATAATTTTAAATTCTTTATTTGATCGATAAGTTTAATTATAACAAAACAGCAGTGTTTGTCAATACAATAGGGTCAGTCGTCCTCCTCGTCCTTTTCTCCGTATTCGCAAGCCGCGCCCAATATTTTTGCGTGCTGAATAAGCTCCAAGGATTTTTTTATTTGCTTATACAAGCGAATTTCGCCCGAGCCGCTTCCGCCCCGCAAAACCTTTAAAAGGCTTCCGTCAGGCATCAAACAATCTTGGACTTGCATTTCGCGGGCAAGGCAAAACACGTCAACGTCAAGAATGTATTTTTTGCAATTTACGCTGGCCGACCAATGGAGCTCTTCGTTTCCGTCGTTGGCGGGACTTCTTACGCAAGACCATTGGCTTGTGTATTTCTTGATTTTCTGCTGAGGTCCAAAGCCAAAACTTTCGCCTTCAAATTTCGCCAAAGCCACAAGGCGGCCGTCGTAATCCCCTTCCAAAGCAAATCCGGAATTTTTCATAACCTTGCCGGTGAATATGCTTGTCAGGCGGCTTGAAGAAAGATGGCAAAAAGGAATCGGAAGGCCGCTTCCCCAAGACTTGTCCACATAGCCAAAAGAATGGTCGGGAGACACGGCGTATTCCTGGCCGTCAAGGGAAACCATTCCCGAAAAGCGCGCCGTAAGGCCGCCGGCCAGCCAGCGCTCGCCTTTTTTTGAAGAGGTTTCGGGAGCGTCAAAATCCCGCTCGTACTTTAAATTCCATTCCATGCGGCCGGCGGCCGTGCCCCATTCGGTAAAGGAACGGGCTTCTATTTCGGTAACCGCGACAACTCCGTAAAGCTCGTTGTCGCTAAAGGCGCAGCCGCCCGCCTTTATGCCAAAGCCGCGCTTTTGAATGTCAAATTCGCTGTTTGGAAAATATCTGCTCAATTGCTTGGGCCTGCTTCCAAAAACGCCGGCGCGGACGCAGGCAAAGCTGGGAATGATTTTTTCTTGCTCCGAAGCCTTGATTTCAATGTTTCCAGAAAGGGCGGCCTGCAAGTCTTCGGCCTTGATCGATTCTTCCTTTTCTTTTTGCGGCAAAAGGGTCCGCTCATAGCTTACGCCGGGATTTTCGGACATAAGCTCAATAAAAAACAGGCGCTCCTCCCCGCTTGCCGTGTTGACTCCGTTAAAAAAATACCGCCAACGATCAAAGCCGTTTTTTTTAAGAGAACCCTTTAATTTGTAACCGTTATTTTTTATCGCTTTTTTTGAAACGGCCATTTTTCCACCTTCATTTTTTTTGCCAATTCTTCTCTTTAATTATCGGCAAAAAAGGCGCAAAAGATGAGCCGATTTTAGGAACTATTTCAAGAGGCTGTCGATGGCCTTGATGATTTCGTCGCGATTGGTGAAATTTTCGTCCAAATATTCAAAGGCGTTTACTGCGTCGCGCTGGGCGTGCTCATACCAAATGGAATACAATTCCGTAGAGAACTCGTCGCCAACAAAGGGGGCTCCCTGTATGTCGCTGACCAAAAGGCGCATCAGTTCGATGCATTTTGTCATTTTTTTGTCCATCGCAAACACCTCTCAAATATTGCATAAGGGAACCTCTAAAAACTTCAGTTTTTAGAGATACCCATAATTTTAGCGCGCCTTTATCAAAAAATCAAGCCTTGGCTTGCGCCCCGTTTTTTTTATCCTTAAAAAGTTGAAAAAAGAAATTATCTTAAAAATCGCCCGATTCGACTTAAAAAAAAGAGCGTCAAAGTTTGCCTTTTATAAAAAAGAGTTATATAATGGAAGAACAAATAAAAAAGTAGAGGAAAATTATGCAGGAAGAAATCGATGTAAGCCAAAATTTCTTTGAGGACATTCAAGAAGCGCCTCAAGACCAAGCCCACAAAACTTTTTTTCAGGAAAATTTTTCGCCAAAGCAAATCGGCTCCATCGCAAAATACATTGAGCCCGTAAGCGCCAACGTTTCGGCGGAATACTTGTCCAGCCTTTTTAAGGACGACGAGGAATTGCGCGCCATTCCGATAGAGCAAAACGACAGCGTCATTGGCATTGTGGAGCGAAGGGCGATTCTTGAGGCCACAAACACCACTTGGAAGCGCCTTACAAGCAAAAACATCATAGACTATGTGGAGCCGTTCCATGAAAGCTTGAACGCCAACGACTACATAGAAAAGACGCTGGGCGAAATCTCAAAAATCAACAGACAAACAGGAAGCGTCTTTTTTCCTGTCTATTCACGGAGAAGATTTTTGGGCCTTGTTTCCCTTGACGGCTTTTTGGACAAAATGGACCAACTGCGCGCGCAAGACTTGGCAAAAGCCGCCGCGATCCAAAAAAGCTTTATGCCTTCAAGCGACACAAAATTTGGCTCTTGCGAGTTGCGCTCTTGGAACAAAATGGCAAACGAGCTGGGCGGCGACATTTACCAAGCGATAAAATTGGACGACACAAAAAGCATGATTTGCTGCTTTGACGTTTCAGGTAAAAATGTGGCCGCCTCGCTTTTGACCATAGCGGTGGGCTCTTTCTTTAAAATGATTCGCGTCTTGCCAAAAGACGCTCTGCAACCTGAAAAAATCATAAGCATGCTTGACGAATTTTTGCAAGACAGCGTTCCCATGGGAAATTTCATTACGGCGGCAATTTGTTGCTTTGACGAAGAAAAGCGCAGGATATCCATTTACAATTGCGGCCATACAAATGTGTATGCCATAATAAAAAACGAGTCAGGCGCGAACGGAAAAATGGCTGTCATAGAGCCTACTTTTCCGCCTATGGGAATGGGAGCTGTCAGCGAGCAAATAAAAAATTCAAAGGACGGAAAAAACGGCGCCACGGTTTTGCCCTTTAAGGACTGCTTGCACATAAATCTTTATTCCGACGGCTTTACGGACATGAAAAACAACGACGGCGAGCGCTACGAAGACGACCGGGCCAAAGATTTTTTCATAAACCTTTACCGAGTCAAGGACGGCGATGTTGAGGAAAAAATCCAAGGAGAAGTCACGGAATGGATTCAAAACGCCATGCTTCCCGATGATGTGACAGTCCTTGACTTGCGCCTAAAGTCCATCGCGTAAAGCGCCCAAAAAGACTTAACGGACAAAAAAAACTTTCTCCTCCAACGGTCGCTCCCCCTCTAAAACCGCGCCTTTTCCAACCCTAAAGGCGCGAGCGAAAATCCAAGCTCCGCAAGGCCGAAGCGTCCCTCAGGACGCGGCAGACCCGCTCAAACGAACCATTTTTGTCTTGCAAGCCAAGACACGAGCGGCACCATACTTCCGTTTAGTCATTTTTTTTAAAAAAAACGCAAAATTTTGCGCGAAAGTTTTAAATAACTTGTTATTTTTGCCGGAAAAATCGCGAAATTCGCCCTTTTTTAAAAAACGACTCTCTAAAAAAAAGGGAGGTTTTTTCATTATGAAAAAATTGATTGGCGCTTTGGCGCTTGCTGCTATGGTAGCTACTTCGGCCTTCGCTGAAGTATCATTTGGAGCTTGGATTTGCAACCTTCCGACGCTCGTTGCCTACGATGGAGAGGATGTCAAGTCCGGCGGAGTTGCCAACCCTTGGGGAGGCTGGCGCCCGGTCAGATTCTCAACAAGCTGGACTGCCGACGACGGAAAGGCCGGAATGACAATGGGCGTTTCCATCGAAAACGGAGCGATTGGCACATTCGCTCCCAACGCTTTTTGGATCAAGCCCATTGACCAAATTAAGGTTCATGTAGGACACTTTGACGACAGCTTTGGCCTTAGAAGCGACCTTTGCTTTGGCTCTTGGGATTGGCTGCGCCCGAACAACGCCGTTGCTTGGGGCGAAGGAATCACATTCTCCGCCTACGACTTTGCAGGATTCGCGGTTCAGCTTTTCCCTGTTGAAGGCTTGAACATCCTTTTGGGAATGCCCATGACTACAAGCGCCGACGACGCGTACAAAGCCTTTGGCCAAGGAAAGGTTGCCGCCGCCTACACAATCGACGGAATCGGAACAATCAAGGTTGGTTTCAACGGCGAGTATAAAGTTAATGCCGCCAAAGCAGCTGTGACAGCCAACGCTGGTGTAACTAAGGACAATTATTATTATGTAGCCAAAAATGGCACAGTAACCGAAGACGCTAATTACTCAACAGTATATTCAGCGGCTATGGACGACCAGGCAACTGCCACCCCCACAGGCATCGAAAAGGCTGCAAAGGATTTAACAGTTGCTGATCTTAGCGTTGCCGCTGCTGACGAAAGCAAGAAGTACGGAACAATCGAGGCCGCCTTTGACCTCACAGGCATTGACAAGCTCTTTGTGACAATCGGAGGCGCCTTCACAATCGCCGACTCTGACTGGTTCAAGGCTGCCGGCAAAGATGGCGGTCCGCAGATTAAGTTTGCCTTGGGCGCTTCTTACGGAATCACGGAGGCCTTCAAGCTTTCTGCCGACTTCGCGTTCGCCAAGTACCACTCAGATGTGCTTGACGACCCTGTAATGAGCTTTGGCGTTGGAGCCAACTACGCCCTCACAGAAGCCCTTGGAATCGTAGGCGACGTCCGCATGCTCTTGCCCAACAACAATGCTGACCCCACATTGTCATTCTTGGTTGGCTTGAACGGAGCCGTTGGATCCAACGCCTCTTTGGGAGTTGGATTCCAGGGAATCGTTGGACTTGGCGACAAGGCCAGCACAGACTACGGCTTGCAGGTTGTCAAACCGACAGCGGCCGACAAGTTCGCTTTCGCGGTTCCTGTCCGCGCTTCATTCTGGTTCTAATCTAGTTTTAGGTTAGGTCTATAAGCCGCTCCGCAAGGGGCGGCTTTTTTTTATGGCATGCGCGTGTTTGCCGCATGGCAGTCGGCTGGAAAGCCGGGCCGTCCGCCGCATTTCGTTCTGGGCTCTTTTTTTTGCCGCGCGATTTTCCTTGACAAAAACAAAAAACAGCGCTAGTCTTAAAAAGAGAGCGCCACAGCGATGCGGCCGCCTCTTGTTGGCTTTAATAAAAAGCCTGTCCGAGACTAGACACATTCGGGCAGGCTTTTCCTTTGGCTATTTCTTCTTTTTTTGGTTGAAGAGAGCCGCTGTTTCAACAATCAAAGACAAAAGGGCGACGATTAACATCGCCAGTTCATACTTGCTCATGCCGAACAGACCTCCCGATGACAAGAATCAAGAGGCGGCGCCTGCCACTTTCGCCGTGGCGCGGAGCGTCGGGCAAGCGGACGCTTTCCTTTTCGCTCCGCATATAAGATGGGATTTTTTTGCGATTTTTTTAGGTGTTTTTAAAATTTTTTTAAAAAAACTTGGGGCTTGGGCCTAAATCTCTATGTCGCAGCGGGCGGAGCCTTTTGGAAGAATCACGACGCTCTTGGCTCTTTTTTTGCGGAAGGACAAAAGACGGCGGGCGGCTTTTTGCAAGTCCTCAGGAGTGATTGAAAGAAGGAGCCTTGTCCTTTCCATAATTTCTTTTGGGCTCATCAAATAAAGTTCCCTCAAAAAGGCCGCGCTTCCCCTGCCCTTGGGCGTTTTTGGCTGGACGGAACCGGAATAAGTTCCCGCCACGGCCTTTTCCACAGTCTCATCGTCAAAGCGGCTTTTTGCCGCGGCCTCCAAACATTCGTCAAAGGCCTTTAGGCTCGCAATGGGATTCGGATCGCGATAAGTCGAAAGCGTGAAGCGTTCCGAAATGGGGTCGGAATGCGCGAAGGCTCCGTAGGCTCCTCCCACAGTCCTTATCTTTTCCCACAAGGCGCCGCTGGAAAGCAAGTGGGCCAAAACTTTTTCCGCAACTTCTTCCCTTGTGGCGTATTTTGAAGCCTTGAATGAAAGGGAGGCAAAGCCCACCATTCCGTGAACAGAAATTTTTTCGTCGGCCGCCGGCGAAAGGGAGCCAATTTTTGTCAGGGCAATGAAGTCCGAATCTGGAGCGGAAACTTTTTTTGCGGGAGCCTTTAAGTTCATTGAAAGCGCGAAAGACTTCGCGGCCTTTAGCGCGGCGGGCATCGAAGGCTTGTCCGCGGTGACGTGAAGGACGGCGCCGGAAGAAAAAATTTTCTTTGCGATGAATTTCATTTTTTCGATTGTTCCGTCAATGTCCAAAAGAATTTTTCGCATGGCAAATATTTGGGAAACGCCTCCCCAAATTTCGTCAATGGCGCTTTCCTTGCTTGAGGCGCATTCGCCGCGGCCGCTGGCAAAAATATGGCCGTTGGGCACGACGGAACTTTCCAAGTCGCTTAAAACTTCTTCCGCCAAAGTCTTGACCCGCTTTTTGTCGTCAAAGCGAGCGCCTTTCAAACAGTCTTCCATCAAGGAAACGGCGTCGCCAATTTTTTCGTCAAGGGCCTTTACCTTGCAAAAAAGCCATTGGCGGCCCGCAAAAGCGCGGTTGTTTTTTAAAAGTTCTTTGGCGCCCGGGCTTTTTGGACAGGCGTTTGAAAAGGCTGTGGTGCTAAAGCCTCCGCAAATTTTTGCAATCAGCAGGGAGCTTTTTTCCCAGCTTAAATCTCCCCAACCCAGTTCGTTCAAAATGTAGGCAAAGAACGGAAGGTAGGGATAAAGGCTTGGCTCAAACACGTCCATAGGGAAGGCCGCCGTGACATAGGCGATTCCGTTTGTGTTTTCAAGGCTTTTAAATAAAGGAACCGCTCCAGCCTTGGTCGCAATAAAAGAGCGGGAGATTTTTATTTTTTCGTCAATCGCCTTCAAATCCTTGGGCCTTATGTGGGGAAGGCAGGCCAAATCCTTGTCGGGCCTTTCTTGATATTCATGCAAGGCCTTGGCTTTTTTTTCCACCTCATCTTTGCTTGACAAAGCCAGCAAATCCAGCGTCAATTTTTTTTCCGCCGTCTCCCGGCTTTTCACATATTTTTTGTCGGGAGTCACCACAGTCCACGCCCGGCATTTGTTGTCCACAAGGCGCTTTTTTATCAAGCGCTTGATAAAGTCGGGGTCGGCCAAAATCTTTTTCTTTAGCCGCTCAAAAGCGTCCCGGACAAAAAGGCAGTTTCCCGGCGTTCCGCCGTAATTCCAAGAGCGAAGGGCGCGGCGCATCAAGACAAGGGAAAATGGTTCTTGGAAGCGCTTGATTTCCCGATTGTCAAAGTCAATGCTGTTAAGGGTGGACTCAACGTCGTCCTGAGAAATTCCTTCTTTGCAAACAGTTTGAATGACGGACAAAATTTCGTCCTTGACTTTTTCAATGTTAGCCTTTTTGACACCCCTAAGGCCCACCGAAAAAGTTATTTGCCGCTCGGAAGCGTCGGTTCCGTTTGCCACGCTCAAATCTTTTCCCAAACCGCTTTTCAGCAAGGCCTTTGAAATGGGAGAGCCGTCCTGCGCGCACAAAAGGTTTCCCAAAAACACGCTTTCTGCATAGTCGTCCATGTTGTCGGAGTTTCCCAAAAGCCAAGAAAGAAGCGCGGTGGAATCCTTGTCGCCGGCGCTTACAGGACCAATCTCCCAAGAAGAGCGGGTTTTTGAAAAAGGCTTTTGAGTTTCGGAACGAAGAATTTCTTCCAAAAATTTCTTTTGCTCTTGGCCGCTTAAAGGCGAGCCGCTTTTTTCAAAACAGTCCAAAACATTTTTTTGCAAAAAGTCCAATTGCTTTTCTGTCGGAATGTTTCCGTATAAAAAGACAAGACAATTTTGCGGCGAATAATATTTTTTATGAAAATCCCTAAATTCTTTGTAAGTAAGCCTCGCGATTTCCAGCGGGTCGCCGCCAGAGTCTTTGGCGTAAATCGTGTCGGGAACAAGCGCCCTGTCTATGGCGTCGCCCACGGCGCCTGCAAAAGAAGAATAGGCGCCCTTCATTTCATTGAAAACCACGCCCACTATTTTTGGATTTCCCTTTGAGTCAAGCTCAAGGCGGCGGCCTTCCTGCAAAAAAGTTTCTTCGCTCAAATTTGGAAAGAAAACCGCGTCGGCGTAAACGCTCATAAGGTTGAAGTAGTCCGCCTGCAAAATGGAGCTGGCGGGATAAACGGTTTTGTCGGGAAAAGTCAGCGCGTTCATAAAAGTTTGCACGCTTTGGTTTTCCAAAATCGCGAAGGGGTCTTTTAGCGGATATTTTTTTGAGCCGCAAAAAACTGAATGTTCCACAATGTGGGCCGCGCCGTTCGACTTTTTGTTGGGCGTCCTAAAAGCGAAAGCAAAAAGGTTTTCCTTGTCGTCGTTAAGCAAATGGTAAACTTCAAGGCCGCTTTTTCTGTGCCGCAAATATACTCCCTTGCTTGAGCAGTCAGGAATGTCCTGAACGCTTATCAAGTCAAAGCCTTTGTAAGATTTTGAAATCATTCTACATAAACCTCGCCGTCGTCCTTTCTAAAAACCCGCAAAGTTCCTTTTTCCCAAGCGGCGCGAAGGGAAGCCACAAAAGTTTTTGTTATGTCCTCAACGTCTTTTTTAAGCATGGGCTTTGCGGCCTCTTGTTCTTCCATAATGACTGAAGCGCGGGCCACAGAAACGTTGCTTAAAATTTTCTTTTCAAAGGCAGGTTCTTTGGCGGCAATTAAATAGGCTATGTCTTTGTCGGACATTGAGGCCAATTTTTTTTGCAAGAATTTGTCGTCCGCGTTAACCACGTCGTCCAGCGTAAAAAGTTTTTGCTGCAAGTCGCGGCTAAGTTCCGGGTCGGATTTTTCAAGGTTGCTTAAAATTTCTTGCTCGGCGCCCATGTCCATGCGCTTTAAGATTTGAGCCAAGGCGCCCCGGCCGTCAACGCGCAAAGAATCGTCCCGGACTTGCTTTGAGGCTTTTTCTTGAATGGTCTTGTCTATGGCCTGAATCACGTCCGGAGAAACTTTTTGCATTTTTGCAAGCCTAAGGACAACCTCTTTTTTTTGGGCCGCCTCCATAATGTTTATGACTCCCGCCGCCTGGCTCGGCTCCAAATAGCTTAAGACCAAGGCGGTGATTTGCGCGCTTTCGCCCTTTAGCAAAGCCAAAATTTCTTCTTTTGTTTTTTCCTTTAGATAAGTGAAGGGATGGGCCGCGTCAATTTGAGCCTCAACTTTTTTCATCAAGTTTCCGGCCTTGCCAGCGCCAAAGGCTTTTTCCAAAATGTTGAAGGCCGTGGCCTCGCCGCCGCCCTCCTTTTTTATTTCCACAAGGGAACGGAATTCCTCAAAAATCGCGGCGGCCTCGTCTTGGCCAACGGAACGGATTGTGGTTATTTCGGGAATTATTTTTTCAACGTCGCCTTGAGGAAGGTATTTTAAAACTTCGGCCGCTTGGTCGTTTCCAACCAAAAGCAAAAATTTGGCCACCCGCCTGTAAACGGAGTCGCCGCCGGCCTTGTCCTTCGCAAGCTGGCTTTCGTCGCGGGGAACCTTGAGCAAGCCGCCGCTTTTTAGGGCAAAAGTTTTTGCGTCCAATTCTTCAGAATATTTTTTTTCGCTGTCCGATGCCTGCGCAGAATAAGCGCGCAAGCGGTAGTCGTTTTTGTTCATAATGAAGAATTTAAGTATACAATAAAAGCCGCGATTTTTCAACTGTCGCTCGCCATGCGCTTGCGAAAGATTGCCGGGTCAAGCCCGGCAATGACAGGGCGGCCCGCTATTTTGACAGGGCCTTTTGCGACAAGAAGGCGGCGGTGTCTTCGGCCCAGCTGTACTGGCTCATGAACTGGCCGGCGTAGAGCTTTTTGGCGGCCGGGTCGCCGGACAAAAAGTCGTAGTAGTCGCACTTGACGGCCTCGGGGTTTATGCGGAAGTTGTTGTATTCTGCGGAGAAGAAGTTTTGGATTTCCAAGTCGGAAAACGTTTTTTTTGCGTCGGAAACAAGGCTGCGGAGGCTGGAGCCGTAGCGCGCGGAGTCGGCGCGTTCCCCATAAAGCGCGCAAAGCAGTTCCCTTGTGTTGACCGAAGATCCGTTCTTGCAAATAAGGTAGGCCACAAGTTCCGTTGTCTTGGAGCGGGAAAATTTTATGGCCTTTCCTTCGTGCAAAATGGTGAAGTTGCCGAATGTCTTAGCTTCAAGAACGCTCCTTTGTTTTTTGACAAGCGCGAGACGCTGCTTTAGCCTGTATCTGTTGATAAAGAAAAGGGCGAAAATAATCAGAACCGCGACCGCGTAGTTAAAGGTTCCGTACGCTCCAAAAAAAACGGACGACGCCTGGAAGCATTGCGGCGCATGACGCGAAAACGACGGCAAGAAGAGGCAGCGACGCGGTGAATATGCACAAAACGATGTTTGTCGCGCAAAGAAAAACTATCAATCCATTGTAATGGTTCGCTTGGTTGTAAAAAAGTATGATTGGGCAAGTGGTTCCGCACCAGCAGTAAATCACGTAAAACGGAAGCGTCTTTAGAATGTAGGCTTTTTCGCGGGAAACATTTTTTGTCGCGATGGATAGGACAAAAGAAAGCGATATTGAAAGGCAAGCGCCCGCCATATATAAGATTTGCAGTCTGTGCTCATGATAGTATTCACTCTTAAAGACAAGCTCAAGGACAAGAAACGCGAGCATGACAAAAAAACAAATGCCGCTCCAATATAAATTAAGAAGACGGTTTGATTCCGCCGAGTCCGCCTGGTCCAACGACGAAATGTAATAGTATTTATTGTAAAGTTCCTTTAGCTTGTCCATAACTTTTTTCCTAATTAACATTATAGCGCGCTTCGCGCGTTTTTGCCAGTGGAAACGTCAATCTTTGGAGTTTTTGGACTTTGCGCTGATTTGTCGCTGTTTTTTTGAAAATTTGTACTGATTTGTCGCTGTTTTAGGCCTTTTTTTGCGCTGATTTGTTGCGGTCGGAATTCTAAAATAACGACAACCGGCTGGGGAAAAGCCGAAAAAAATTTATTCTTTGGGAGAAGAAAGATGAAAAAGTTTTTAGGCTTGGCCGCAATCATCGCGGCTCTTGGATTCTTGTTCGCCGCCGCCGGCTGTTCCAACGCCAGCGACAGCAACAACGCAGCCCTTTTAGGTTTGTTGAACGGAACGCCCGCTCCGACAGAGCTGGAAATTCCGCTCACGCTTGAGGCGATTGAAGACGGAAAGTTTGTTTTTACAAATCCTTGGTCCACGTTCAAGTATAAAAAGAACGGCGGAGAATTTGAGACTGTAACAACCACAAATCTTGGCACAAACAGAGATGTTGCGTATATAGAAGTTGCGGCTGGCGATAAGGTTGCCCTGTATGCGGACGGTTCTGAGAACGATAGCGTGGCGGGCAAATATTTCACTATTGTCAGCAGAAAATCTTGCTATGTTTATGGAAATGTAATGAGCCTTGAAAGCTCGACTGATTTTGAAAATTTAACCGTTGTCAAGGAAAGCTCCGCTTTTGCCAACTTATTCACGGACTATCACACTCCAGAATTTATAGGCCACCAAAAGAATAAAATAAGGAGCCATGCCAAAATAACTTTGCAGTTGCCTGCGACAACGCTTACAGAATCATGCTATGAAAGCATGTTTTATGAATGCGGGGAATTGGAAAGGGCGCCAGCGCTTCCCGCGACAACACTGGCCAGCCAATGTTACACCGGAATGTTTATGGCCTGCTACAAATTGCAAAACGCGCCAGAGCTTCCCGCCAAGGAACTGAAAGAGGAATGTTACTATAGTATGTTTATGGCTTGCACAAGCTTGAACTATATAAAATGTCTTGCTGAAAGCGGAATTACCACCGACAATACCAGCAATTGGACGAAGAACGTGGCGAGCGATGGAACCTTCGTAAAAGCCAACGGCGTGGATTGGCCTACAGGCAACAGCGGCATTCCCTCTGGCTGGACCGCGCAGACCGCCGTGCCGGAATACGACATTTCCACCTCCGGCATTTCAAACGGAACGGTTACCGCAAGCGTAAATTCAACAAATGCAAGCACAGCAGAAGCGAACGCGACAGTAACTCTTACCGCAAGCCCCGCGACTGGCTACCAACTTTCAAGCATTGCCGTAACAAAGGCAAGCGGCGAAGCGGTAACGACAAGCGGCGACGGCCTTACAAGAACCTTCACTATGCCGGCGGAAAATGTCTCTGTGAGCGCGACTTTTACACAAATATCATATTCAATTACAAAGCAGACAATGTCACACGGAAGTGTTACAGTTGATACAAGTTCAACTTCAAATGCTACAAGCGCCGCTTATAACACACCTGTAATCCTTACAATTAAACCTGACACTGGCTATGAACTCGGCTCAATTTCTGCATCAACTGCTTCAAGCGCCATTACTCTGTCAGGAAGCGGAATTACCAATGGCAGCGCAAGAACATTCTCGATGCCGGCAGGTAACGTCACTGTAAGCGCGACGTTCACTTTGATTAATTATTCAATCACCACAAGCGGAATTGCAAACGGAACTGTCACAGCCAAAAACTCAAGCGGCCAGGCCATCACAAGCGCAACTTACGGCCAGACGGTGACCCTTGAAATCGCCGCGGCCAACTATTACGACTACACGGCCGATTCAATTAGCGTGACCGGAGTGAGCAATTTGGGCGGAAGCGGCCTTACAAGAAGCTTCACGATGCCGGCGCAAAACGTGACGGTCAGCGCGACATTCTTTACCGGGCCCACAGTCGCGGCGACAGAAGCAAAAGAATTAGGCGACATCGTGCTGGACAACGGCCTTGTAGTGCGCTATGCCGACAGGGATAAAATGACCGCCTCCCAAAAAAGCGCCGCCGTCGCAATTATTTTTGACGCCGCAAATAAAAAAGGCGTGGGCGTAAAAATTGGAGAAGACAAAAAGTGGTGTTCTGACGACGCAGGCCTTTACAACACAAATGAATATACAGTAAATACAGACGACGGAGCCGTAAACAAAAGCAACGCGCACCCGCACATGGTTGTCTGGAGCGCAGGCGCATACCCTGCCTTCTGGTTTGCGGAAGTGGAAAACAGAAAGGGCATTTTCAACGATGACAACTGGTATCTTCCCGCCGAAAACGAATTAAAGACACTGTTCACAAATCTAGAAAGCGTAAACAATTCTTTTGACGCGCTTGGAATAACATCAAAGATTGGCAACAACCAATGGTTCTGGTCTTCAAGTTGCTTTGACCCGTCAAAATTTCCAGATGCATCTCAACAAAAAGCAATAATGGTAGTAACTCCAGATACGTCGCCAACGTGGTCAGGTGGAACTGCCAAAACATCTGAATTCCGAGCTTGCGGCGTGCGCGTCTTCAACTAGCGCTTTCTAACTTCTAAACATCGGAGACAGTTTTACCCGGGGCCGTCCGCGGTTCCGGGATTTTTTTTGGTGGAGCCGTCAGTTTGTTTGCATTTGGGCCTCGGACTCGCCGCTGACGATTTCCTTTACTTGTTCCACGGTCATATCTAAGGATTTGGCGATTATGTCAATGGAAACGCCGTTGGCGTAAAAACTTCGCGCGGCTTCCACGGCTTTCTCTTGGCGGCCTTCTTTTTTTGATTCCCTTATCAAATCCATGTCATGAATGTTCATCGCGGCATACTCCAATCGAAATTTTTCGTTTACCTTTAGCTTCTCGACAGTGGCAAAAAGACTGTTTGAGTATTCGTCTTCGCCAGGATCGTTGGTGCATACAAATTTAAGGAAGGCGCGGACTTTTTCGTCGCGTTCCTTTTCGTATGCAGTTGCATTGTATATCACTTTTAATGTTTTGTCATCCAAATTGACGCATTTGTTTTCGTCGCAAACATTGCGAAAAGTGTAGCGCGAAAGCGCGAAATTTTGCCCGCCCGCGTTCTTGAACGGATCATGTTTGCAGATGAAAAGGATGTAGCTTTTCTTAAGCTTGGCATAGTCGTCGCCTTTCATAAGGGCGTCGCAGTCAATCATGCTTTGGTAGTAGCGTGTTCGCTTTCCAAGCGCCTCCTGCGGCTGGGATTGCAGTTCCACATCAATTATTTTGTCTTCATCCTTTAGATACACATCCAGCCGCACGCCTTTGCTGATGTAGTAGGGCGCTATGGTTTTCTCCAGTTCAGGATATTCCACTTTTTTGACTTTAACCCCCAAAAGGCGGGCCACAAGTTCCGCGCAAACGCTTGGTTCGTGAAGCACAGCTTGGAACATTCCGTTGTCTGTGAATGTAAGTTGGTCCACGCTTTTGGGACGATAAATTGAATTTTCCATAATTGTTCTCCTCCTAAAAAAAAATTGGGAACCGCGACTTTGCGATTCCCTTGCATATATCATAGAAATTTTTTTAAAAAATTTATCTGAACTATTGAAAATTCGCAATGAATTTACGTGTCTTCGCTCGTTTTAAACTATACATTTGTTTTTATCATCGCTATAATCCATAGTTAAGATGAAAAAATTTCTTGCAGCCGCGCTGTCGCTGGCGTTGGCTCTGCCGATAAATTTAGCCGCGCAAAACGGGCAAAGCGCCGCGAGCGCGATTGCGGACAGCCGGACGATTGTGGACAGGCGCGCGAAGGCCGCCATAAAAGAATGCGTCCAAAAGATGACTCTTCGACAAAAAATCGGAAGCCTTTGCGTCATGAATTTTCGCTTTTGGACGGACGCGGCCACCCGCCAAGAAATTTACGAGCCGGCTTTGGCCGCCCAGTCCCCTGAAATTTTTCAAGCGCAAAACACAATCAATTCCTCCATTTACAAAACCGTCAAAGACTACAACATAGGCTCTGTCATTCTTTTTGGCGAAAACATGACAGACCCTCAAGCGGCAAAAAAATTCATTCAAGACCTTAACAAGGCTGCCTTGGACGGAAACAATTCTCCCCTCTTGTTTTTCGCCGACCAAGAGGGCGGAAACGTTTTGCGAGCCTACGATTTTTCCACTCCCAGCGCCATGGCCATCGGACAAACCGGAAACGCGGAAAACGCCTTTTTGTGCGGAAAAGCCAACGGCGAGCTTTTGCTTGACTACGGAATAAACGTGGACTTGGCGCCTGTTTGCGACATAGCCTCAAATCCCCAAAACCCCGTGATTGGAATCCGCAGTTTTTCTAGCGACAAGGACAAGGCGGCGGATTTTTCCCGCGCCTTTTCAAAAGGCCTTTTAAGCGCCGGCGTTCTTTCTTGCGCCAAGCATTTTCCCGGCCACGGCGACACGGCCCAAGACTCCCACTTGGCGCTTCCGTCCATAAATTCCGCGATGTCAAAATGGAAGAAAAACGAAGCCATTCCGTTCAAGGCCAACATTCAAGACGGAATTCCTTTGATAATGACGGCGCACATTCAATGCCCAAAATTGGACAAGACAAAAATTCCTTCCGAAAAAACCGGAAAAGAAATTATCGCGCCCGCCACCCTTTCAAAAAAAATACTCACAAAAATTCTTCGCGGCTCCTTGGGATACAAGGGGGCGATTATCAGCGACGCCATGGACATGAAGGCCATTTGCGACAACTGGTCGCCGGAAGAAAGTTTCGCGCTGGCCGTAAACGCGGGCTGCGACTTGATTATAAACCCAATCAACGTCCACACAAAAAAAGACTTGGAATTTTTGGAAGATTTTTTTAAAGCCCTTGAAGAAATGGCCTCGGACGGCCGTCTTGAAAAAAAGGCGCTTGACCAAGCCGCCGCCAGAGTTTTGGAGTTAAAGGAAAGGGCCGGCCTCATAAAAATTCAGGACGGAAAAATAATTTCTTTGGAGCAAAAAAGCGTTCCAATGGAAAAGCAAAAAAAGCGGGAGGCCGCCCTTCTTTCAAACGAGATTCAAACGCTGGCAAGCCGCTCAACTTTCACCAACAAAAAAAATCCCCTTCCCGTCCGAGGAAAAAAACTTTTGATTTACATTCCATACGAAGACAAAATTGAAGTCCTGCAAAAAGCATTCGCGGCCCGCTCCGTCCAAAGTCTGGAATTCATTTCCTACGAAGGAAAAAGCGCCGCGGGAAAAATTGACCGGTCAAGGGCAAAAAAGGCGGACATGATTTTAGTCTTTACCCAACTTAACGGCGCCGCGGTCCAGAACAAAAAACTTTGGCCGGCGTCCTTCCCCGCTTCTTTGGCCAAGGAAATAAAAAAGGCGGGCGCGGCGGAAAAAACCTTCGCCGTAAGCATGAACCTTCCTTACGACAAAAAACTTTTTCCAAAGGAAGAAGGCTTTTCTTGGGCGGCGCTTTACAATTACACGCAAATAGGATACGCGCGGGCAGTCCAAGCGCTTTTTGACTAGGAACGGTCAAGCCGCGTCGCTGACGGGGACCCCACCAAGTTTTTTTTCTGCGTCCCGCCCCTCATGCCTGCGAGTTTCGCTTGCGAAACTCGTTATAAAAAAAGCTGTCCAAAATGGACAGCTTTTTTTATGGCCCATATGTGAATCGAACACACAACCTGCCGCTTAGGAGGCGGCCGCTCTATCCAGTTGAGCTAATGGACCAAAAATTTCACGAATCAAAATTGTAGTAAAAACCCCTTTTGGCAAAACCGGCGAAGCCTTCTTCCTTGGGATTTTTTTTCAGCAAAAACTCGTCGCAGTGGCACAAGTAAATCTTCTTTTTCATGTCAGCCGGCAAAGTCTTAAGCTCGTCGTAGCAGGCGTGAACTTCGTTCTTAAAATTTCCCGCGTCGTGGAAAATCCATTCAATGTCAAAGTCGCCCAAAATCCTTTCAAGCATTTCTTGGCTGAATTGCGTGTCGCCTGTAAAGAGAATTCTTCTGTCAACCACAACTCCCTTTGAGCGAAACCTTTTTCCCCGCGCGTTTCTTGCAAAAGAATGGGGCGTGTCAAAAAGCGTCAAGTCAATTCCGTCCTTCGCGCCGATTACGGCGTTTTGGTAAAAATGCTTTCCCACGCGGACGCTTTTTGGCTTCAACTGAAGAAAGTAGTCGTCAAAGCCGGCGGTCTTTCCGTCATGGGTTTTGCTGTAGCCCATTCCGCCCCGCAAGGACTCGTTCCACAAGGTCTTCTTGTAATCGTCGTCAATCACCACCACCGGCGGCCTTCGCTTTATGTAGTAGTCGGTAAAGGCCACCTCTTCCATTCCGCCAATATGGTCGGCGTGGGAATGGGTCAAAACGTAATTGTCAACGTCAACAATGCCGATTCCAAATTGAGAAATCGCCATGGGGCAAAGGGTTCCGCAGTCAATGAGGACATGATTTTTTCCCTTTATAAAAAGGGCGTTGTTCTGAAAATTCACTTTTGAAAAAGCGCTGCCGGTTCCCACAAAGAAAAGAGACAGACCGCCTGAATTTTTAAGTTCAAGTTTTCCTTGAACTTTGACAACTTTCATAAATTCCTCGACAAATCATTATATAAAAAATTTGGAACTTTGTCTAGGAGGCCGGGCAAGGCGTGTCGTTATTAGCGGCAAATATCAAGAAAACATAACAATTAGAAAAATCAATGCG
>CALDIB010000039.1 GCA_937902125.1 uncultured Treponema sp. | reverse complement strand
AGATCTGATCGTGACTGGAGTTCAGACGTGTGCTCTTCCGATCTTAAAAAAAGTCGGAGAAAAAAAACTTTATTCCACAAAAATGTTTTTTAAAAAAATCCAAGGCGGCCAAGCCCTTGTGGAATGCAAAATCGCCTTGGGCTTTCGCCACCAAGTCAGATGCCATTTGGCTTGGCTTGGCTTTCCCGTTGACCGCGACAGGCTTTACAATTTTGAATTTCTACGCTCACCAAAAAACGAAGGCCCCATGCGCTTTGAGGCCGTTTCTCTTGAGTTTCCCGGCATGAACGGAGATGGCCGCTTTTCATTTTCCTGCGAGGCCGCCTTTTAGCCGCAAGATGATTTCGTCCGAGCGCTGGACAAATTGGTTCGCGCCGCGGCAGCCTTCCGCCGCCACAAGGGGAATCTCTTCCAAAAGCGCCTCTCCGTCATAAATGCCCATTGAGCCGCATTCTTGGCCAAAGTCGATTTTTCCAAACAAGCGTTTTGGCGTCTTGACTTGAATTTTTATCTTTCCGTCTTTTGGAACTGGAAGGCTGCCGTTTTCTTTTAAAACCAAGCGGACAAAAAATTTTTCAGAGCCGTAAAGGGGAACGATGAACTCCGTTTGTGAAAGGGCTTCCGGCCTAAATGCTCTAAAATTTTTGTAAGCCCATTCGTGCAAGGCGCTTCCGTCCAAAAAACGGTTTTCGTCTCCCTCTTGGCGGCTTTTTCCGCTTCCCCGCATTGTCACCGAAACAAACCTTTGTTCTCCCCGTTTTGTTGAAAGCGCCAAATTGTATCCGCTTTCGTCGATGTAGCCTGTCTTGATTCCATCGCAGCCTTCCAAAACTCCAATCAATTTGTTTGTGTTTTCAAATTCAAACTTTGTCCAAATTTCGTCGGGGATGCCTTTTGAAAAATCTTGTGGCCCGCGGCCTATTTGCTCCGGCGGCAAATTTTTTTCTTTTGGATACTCAAATTTTTTTATCGAATGAAATTTTTCCAGCGCCTCTGGAAAGCGCCTTATGTAGACGCGGCAAAAGGCGGCCATTTCCCTTGGCGTTGTCATGTTGTTTTCTGAATAGCCTGAAGGCTCCGCGATAAAAGTCTTTTCCAAGCCCAAACTTTTTACCAAGCCGTTGGCGTCATCTAAAAAATCTTCCATGGAGCCGTAAAGGGCGCCTGCGATGGCGGCCGCCGCGTCGTTTCCGCTGGCCACGCTAAGGCCGGAAAGCAAATCCTCAAGGCTCGCTATTTGTCCTTTTCCCAAAAACATCAAGGAGCTTCTAGGCGGCGCGTGGCTCGCCCAGCTGTCAGGGCCCAAGGGAACTGTTTGTTCAAGGCTGGCTTCCCCCCGCCTAATTTTTTCCAAAACGCAGGCAATCAAAAAAAGTTTTGTCATGGAAGCCGGCGGCGTGGCGATGTCGGCGTTTTTTTGGTAAAGAATCCTGCCGCTTTCTTGGTCGAACAAAATTGCGGCCTCGGCGTTCAAGTCAAAGCCGGCGGCCGGCCGCTCGTAGGGCAGGGGCTTTAAAAGGGCCTTGCGCTCAGGATAAAGGCCGTCAAGTTTTTTTTCAAGGGCGGCCTTTTCCTCTTGGCTTAAAGGCGCGGCATTTTTGACCGCCGAATCAATGGCGTTTGCCCTTGAAAACAAAAAGAAGATGAAACTCAAGGCTAAAAAAAGCGGCAGAAAGGCCGCGGCGTTCGCAAGCTGATTTTTTTTCTGGGAACTCATTTAAAAAGAATAGCATTTTTTTTATTTTTTTGCCACTAGCCTAGAGTCTCAAGACGCGCTATAATAAGAAAACTAATTAAAAAGGAGTTTTTATGGCAGAAAGCAATTCAAGCGTCCTAATGCCAAGCGACAAGCCGCCGTTGGCAAAATGGATTCCTTTAAGTTTTCAGCACGTTTTCGCGATGTTTGGAGCCACAATCTTGGTTCCAATTTTGACAGGCCTCAGCACGTCCACGGCCTTGTTCACGGCAGGAACTGGAACGCTCTTGTATATTTTGATTACCGGCGCCAAGGTTCCGGCCTTTTTAGGCTCGTCCTTCGCCTTCATTCCGGCCTTGATAGCGATATCCAAAGAATACGGTGTTCCTTACGCCATGGGCGGCGCGATTTTCGCGGGAATCTTCTACGCTTTGGTGGCCTTGATAATCCGCTTCGCCGGAAAAAAATGGATTGACGCGGCTCTTCCCCCTGTGGTAATCGGCTCTGTAATCGTCGTAATCGGAATGTCCTTGGCTCCCACGGCCATTAACGAAGCCTTTTACTTGAACAACGAATATTCTTTGGTGGCCTTGAGCATCGCCGCCGTGACCCTTGCCATCGCGGTTTTCGCAACGATTTTCCTCAAGGGCTTTTTCAACACCCTTTCAATTTTGATTGGACTTGTGGGCGGCTACCTTTTCACCTTGATTATGGGATGTCTTTTTCCCGCCTACCGCTTGATTGACTTTTCATCCGTTCAAAGCGCCAAGTGGTTCGCGCTGCCTTTCTTGCAAACTGACGCCGCGGGCCATGCCTTTTGGCAGGCTCCCAAGTTCAACCTTGTGGCCATACTCACCTTTGTAATTGTTTCAATCTCAACAATTTGCGAGCACATGGGCGACACGTTGACCACAAGCAAAGTTGTGGGCCGCGACTTTTACAAAGAACCCGGCCTTCACCGCACCTTGCTGGGCGACGGAGTCGCCACCGCTTGGGCCGCCTTGTGGGGAGGCCCGCCGAACACCACTTACGGCGAAAACATCGGAGTGATGGCCATCACAAAAGTTTACTCTGTTTGGGTAATCGGAGGCGCGGCCGTGATCGCCGTTTTGCTTTCCTTCTGCCAAAAGTTCGGCGCGGTAATCCAAACCATTCCCACTCCAGTTTTGGGCGGAATCTGCACGCTTCTTTACGGCCTTATCGCCTCAAGCGGACTAAGAACCTTGGTTGACGCCGGCGTTGACTATCAGGAAAAGCGGAACCTCACAATTTCGTCAGTCATCATGGTAATCGGAATCGGCGGCGGAGTCTTGCAGTTTATGATTGGAAGCTTCAAGTTCTCCCTTGGCGGCGTTGCCTTTGCCACAGTTGTGGGAATCCTCCTCAACTTGATTATTCCCAAGAACAAGGCGGACGAGATTCAAGCCTCCGCCTGACGCATTTTTAAAAGCGCTCCGCCGTCTTATGGGCGGGGCGTTTTTTTTGTCCAAAAGATTGGGGAATAAAATCAAGCCCGCAAAAATCGCGCCTCCGCTTCCCAAAAACATAAAAAAAGCCAAGTCGCCCGAAAATGTTCCGCTTCCGGCAATCATTACTGGAACGGCTCCCGCCGCGCTTGTCAACGAAGACGCCAGGACGCTTTTAAAAAGTTTTTTTGCGGCCGCAATTCCGCTCTTTCTTTTTCTTAAATTATATTCCGCCAAAACATACAAGGCGTTGTTCACGCATATCCCCGAAAGAAAAATCATTCCAAGCGCGTCGCCAAGGCTCAAAGGCTGGAAGGCCAGCGCCCTGGCTGTCAAAGGCAAAAAAAGCGAGACTGGAACTGTGAGAGTCACCTTTATGGAATCCAAAAGGTTTTCAGTTTGGGCGCAAATCAAAAATAAAATTGCGGCCAATGAAAGCGTAAACGCAAAAAAAATGGCCCTATAGTTTTTCCGCAAATTTTCATATTCCTTTGGAAACGCAAAATAATAGCCTGTCGGCAAGTTGATTTTTTTTAAGGCCGCCTTTGTTGTCTCATAGGCCCACAGTGAATTTTTTGTCTCAAACTCAAGAGTGAAATACGCGGCCCGCCTAAAGTCCTTTCTAAAAATTCTTGACGGAATGGAAGACTCTTTTATGGAGCATAGGGCGGCGGCTGGAATCGACTTGATTTTTATGTTTTTTATGCCTTCAAGGCTCGCGCCGTTTTCTACTGACAAAGAGTCAAGGCCAATCCTGACGTCTTTTCTTTGCCCTTGCCAAAAAACTTTTGCCGCCACAGGGCAAAAAAGGCTCCAGCGCAAAAAGTGGGAAAAGTCCCGGACGCTCAAGGAGATTTTTGCCAAAAAGTCTTTGTCGGGCCGCGCCAAAAAAACTTTCTCGTCCTCCTTAAAATTTAGGACGCATTGAAAGTTTTTTGCCTTGGAAAAATTTTCTCCTTGAAGCGCTTGGGCGGCCTCCCTTATGATTTTCTTACAAAGGCCTTCGTCGTCTCCTAGCAGCGCCACTCTCATCGTTTGAACGATTTTTTTTCTTGGAGGAGAGAGGGGAACGTAAAGGCTTCCGGTCAGATTTTTTCCTTCTCTCAGCAAAAGTTTTGAAACTTCGTTTTTTGCCTTGGCGTCTTTTAAAACGATTTGCAATTCACCCCGGCCTCTCCTGGATTCGCTTTGAACAAATTTTACTTTGCCGCTTTTTTTCACCTTGTCCAAAAGGGGCTTCATTTCCTCGTCAATCAAGTCAAAGCGCTTTTCTGGATTGAACTCAACTTGGGCAAAAATTAAAGGCTCCGAATCGGGACTTTTTAGGTTTTTAGGCAAAAGGACAAAGAAAAAAAGCGGCAAAATGTATAAAATTTTAGACAAGCTGATAATTTTTCTAGGAAGCTTGTATGAAAAATTATACAAGCTAAGAGAATTTCTAGCTTTTTCTTCTGGAACAAAGGGAGGAAGCAGCGTCGCCGCCAGTATAAAAGATAGGCCTACTGGCAAGGCGCAGGCCAGGGCCAAGCTTCTTGAGCCCGGGACGATTTTGTTTACGGCGCATAAAGGCAAAATTGCCGCGATTGTAGTCAGCGTCGAGACCGCCATGCTTGAAACGGAACATTCGATTTCGTCCATGACGTAAAGGGCGGCGTCGCAAATCAATCCCAGCGAAACGCACAATCCGCAAAGGCTCGCTCCGTCCAAGGGAATCTTAAAAAGCGAAAGGAGAGCGAGGCTGGCAAGGACATTCAGCGCGATGAAGGCTAGGGCCAAGGCGCATTTTTTGTTTGATTGGTAGATTAGCCGGGTCGCCAGAGCCAAAGCCAATAGGCTTTCGACAAAGGCCAAAAACAGTTTTTTTAAGGCTTCGGCTTGCTCAAAACCGTTGTCGTAGACTATTTGCCATCCGCCTTTTTTTTCAAAGGCTTTTTTAATTTCTCCAAGTCCGCCAATGCCACCACAGTCTTCTATAATACCGTAACCTTTGCCTTCTTCCACATAAGGAAGTTTTTTCTGCTCTACAGGAGAGACTGCGTTTGTATCTTGCACAGTAATTTTTATTTCCTAGCCGTCACCAAAATCATAATTCATGTAAAAAGTTAAATAATTTTTTTCTATAAATTGTTCAACTTTTACTTTTCGAGCTACAAGTTTTTCTGGAGGAAGCATTCTTAATTCTGTTCTAAAAAAATCTGCATCCATTGCGTTCATTTGGCGGTCAACATAGGATTCAATTTCTATGTCCTGCATAAAACGCATCGCCTGCGTAATTTGCTCTTTTGCCATTCCCTGCAGCTTCAAGTCTTTTTCTTTAATTTCTTTTACAGGAACAACTATATTATAAAGGTGTCTTCCATGAGCGTTAAAAATTGACATAAGAGTGTATGCAAGATTCGACATTTTTATATCGGACGGAACATAAAGAATGCGATAAATCTTTGGCTCAAAATCCATAAGTTCTACATAAAGTTTACAGATTTGCTTTTCTTTTTTTGTCGATAGTGAGTCAGAAGAATTTTCTGGAATAGGCAGAGTCATTTTTTCGTCAGAAATAAAATCACATGGGAAAATATAATCTTTTTCACCAGAATTTGCACATTTATATGGTCTGTGATTTATATCATCATCAAGGTCAAAACGATTTTTCTGTTCTTCAAGAGAATCAATATCCTTTATTTGCCATGGGAGAAGTTCTTCCATACCGTTCATTGTGGCAAGCACACTTCTATTGTTTGTTTT
>CALDIB010000038.1 GCA_937902125.1 uncultured Treponema sp. | reverse complement strand
CACAGTTTGTCGGTAAAAATTTGGGCTGACTCCGTAAAAAAATATTTGTAAAATTTGCCTCTAAAAATTGTGATTTCTAGAGATGCCCTAAAACACTGTCGCTTTGCTTGCAAAAATCGCGAGCGGCCCTAGGCAGCGTCTGAAAGACGCGGTGAAACCGCTCGATTGCCAGCCAGCGTGAGCGGGCCTGTGGATAATTTCTTATGCAAAACGGCGCGAAGCGACGTAACCGACTATTGCGGTCTTGCTTGCAAAAATCACGAGCGGCCCCAGGCAGCGTCTGAAAGACGCGGTGAAACCGCTCGAAACTATGATCGCGGTCTTGCTTGCAAAAATCACGAGCGGCTCCCTTTGACATAAACGCCCCAATCTGATAGTATCTTTTTATGAAAGTTGCCATCTTTTTTGGTTCAAAATCCGACACGGAATCCATGAAAAAAGCCGCCGCCGTTCTAAAAGAATTTGGCGTTGACTACAAGGCTTTTGTGATTTCCGCGCATAGGGCGGGCGAACTTTTGCGCTCCACAGTCAAGCAAGTTGAAGCCGGCGGCTTTGAAGCGATTATCGCCGGTGCAGGCTTGGCGGCGGCGCTTCCGGGCGTGATTGCCGGAATGACAGTTCTTCCTGTAATCGGAGTTCCCCTTGAGTGCGTTTCGGAAAAGTCCAACGGCTTGGGCGGAATGGACGCGCTTTTGTCCATCGTTCAAATGCCTCCGCAAATTCCTGTGGCCACTGTGGGAATCGGCAACGCAAAGAACGCCGCCTACTTGGCCGTTCAAATTCTTTCAATAAAGTATCCTGAGCTAAAGGAAAAACTTTTGGCCTTTAGAAAAAAATTGGCCGACGACGCTGACAAAAACAAGGAAATCGACCTATGATTCAAACGGAAGAGAACTTTGACGACAAGCTGCATGACGAATGCGGCGTTTACGGCGTTTACATAAACCGTGACTCCAACGGCGAACTTCCCAAGGACGCAAATCCTGCCGCCACTTGCTACTTTGGCCTTTATTCCTTGCAGCACCGGGGCCAAGAAAGCGCCGGAATCGCTGTCTACGACGGAAAGGAAATCAAGGTAAAAAAAGATGTTGGTCTTGTTGGCGATGTTTTCTCCAAAGAAGACATAAAAAATCTTTCGGGCTGCGCGGCGGTAGGCCATGTCCGCTATTCCACCGCCGGCGGAAAGGGCGTTGAGAACGCCCAGCCCATGGTAAGCCAAATGAAATTGGGAAGCGTCGCCGTGGCGCACAACGGCCAGCTTGTTAACTACGAGCAGCTTCGCGAAATGCTTGAGGAAACCGGCAGCACTTTCAACTCTTCCAGCGACACGGAAGTGATCGTAAAGCTCATCGCCAAAAGCTACAAAAAAGGCCTTGAGCGCGCGCTTACCGACACAATCCAAATGATAAAAGGCTCCTTTGCCCTTTGCGTCCTGACGGAAAATGGTTTGGTCGGCGCGCGGGATCCCAACGGCATCAGGCCCCTTTGCCTTGGAAAGCTTGACGGCGGAAAGGGTTGGATTTTGTCCAGCGAGTCTTGCGCCATTGACGCTGTGAACGGAACTTTTGTCCGGGACATCCTTCCCGGCGAAATCGTAATCATAAACGACGACGGAGTTCTTTCTTTTGAGTTTGGAGAAAAAACTTCAAAGCGCTCTTGCATTTTTGAATATGTTTACTTTGCCCGGCCTGACACTGTTATGGACGGAATTTCAGTGGAAGAAGCCAGACACAGAATGGGCGCCACTTTGGCCAAGGAAAGCCCTGTCAAGGCCGACATCGTTGTGGGCGTTCCCGACTCGGGCTTGGGCGCGGCCATCGGATATTCCCGCGCGGCGGGCATTCCATATTCAAACGCGATTGTAAAGAACAAATACATAGGCCGCACCTTCATCGCGCCGACGCAAAAGGAGCGTGAGAACATGGTTTATGTAAAGTTGAACGCCTTGAAGTCGGAACTTGACGGAAAGAGCGTGGTGGTCATTGACGACTCAATCGTCAGGGGAACCACCAGCCGCCGCTTGATTCAAATCTTGCGCCGCGCGGGAGCCAAGGAAGTTCACTTTAGGGTTTCTAGCCCGCCTGTAAAATTTCCCTGCTATTTTGGAATCGACACTCCCAGCCGCGCCGAGCTTATTTCCAGCGCCCACGATGTGGAGGAAATCCGCAAGGAAATCGGCGCGGACTCTTTGGCCTTTATTTCCGTGGACGGAATGCTTGAGGCCTTGCGCTCGTGCAGCCCTGAAAATTTCGGCTACTGCAAGGGCTGTTTTACCGGCGAATATCCCATGAGCGTTCCCGGAGAGCTTAACGGAAAAAAGATTAGCGACAATTGATAGGAGGACATGGTTATGAACTACAAAGAATCTGGCGTTGACGTGGAAGAAGGATACCGCGCTGTCAGCGAGTATAAAAAGCACGCGAAAAAAACCGCCATTCCCGGTTTGCTTTCCGACTTGGGAAGCTTTAACGGAATGTTCTCCGTTCCCAAGGGAATGAAAAATCCTGTTATGGTTAGCGGCACTGACGGCGTCGGCACAAAGCTTGACATCGCCTTTCAGATGAAAAAATACGACACAGTGGGAATCGACTGCGTTGCCATGAGCGTGAACGACATTTTGTGCTCCGGAGTTCAAACCTTGTTCTTCTTGGATTACGTCGCTTGCGGAAAGTTGGAGGCGCCCGTGGCCGCCCAGCTTGTCAAGGGCGTGGCGGAAGGCTGCCTCCAAACCGGCTGCGCCTTGCTTGGCGGAGAGACCGCCGAAATGCCAGGCTTTTACGATGTTGGAAAATACGACCTTGCCGGCTTTGGAGTCGGCGTGGGCGAAAAGTCCGAAATGATTACCGGAAAGAAAATCAAGGAAGGCGACGTTTTAATCGGCCTTTCTTCCACCGGAGTCCATTCAAACGGCTTTTCCCTTGTAAGAAAATTGGTCAAAAATTTTAACGATTCCTTTGTCGTGGATGGAAAGAAAACAGGAAAGACTATCGGCGAAGTCTTGCTCACTCCCACTCGCATTTATGTCAGGCCTGTGATGCAGGTCCTTAAAAAATACAGGGCCAGCGTTCACGGAATGGTTCATGTTACCGGCGGCGGCTTTTACGAAAACATTCCCCGAATGTATCCAAAGGCCGAGGCTGGAAAAAAGCAGTTGATTTCAGTCGTCAAGCGCGGCTCTTGGGATGTTCCTCCGATTTTTGCGGAACTTATAAGGCGGGGCGCCGACGTTGACAAGGTTTACAACACGTTCAACATGGGAATAGGCTTTGTTTTGGCCGTTTCCAACAAGGACGCGGACGCGATTGTAAAAATGTTCAACAAGAATTCCAAACTTTACTCAAAGCCCGGAATCCCCGACCTTAAGGCTTATAAAATCGGCCGCGTGGCAAAAGCCGCCGGCGCTGTCAAGAGCCAAAAAGACGCGCTCTTGTTTGAGGACTAAGAGCGATGGCAAAAAAGAAGCGCGTCGCGGTTTTGGTTTCCGGCGGCGGAACAAATTTGCAGGCCTTGATTGACTACGAAAAAGGCCGCGACGATTGCCCCTACCAAATAGTCCTTGTGGTGTCCAACACAAAAAAGGCCTACGCCCTTGAACGCGCGGCGGCCGCCGGCATTCCCGCGGCGGTAAAAAGCCCGGTTAGCGTTTTGGGAAAGGACAAGGCCGCCGCTTTGAGCCGCGAAGAAAAAATGCTAGCCGTAAGCAACGCGACCTTGGCCGCTTGCAAGGAAAAGGCCGTTGACATAATTGTTTTGGCGGGCTACCTTAGCGTTTTGGCCGGCGGCATTGTCCAGGAATATTCTGGCCGCATAATCAATTTGCATCCCGCTCTTTTGCCTAAATTTGGCGGCGTCGGCATGTGGGGCGAAAATGTCCACAAGGCCGTCCTTGCTTCAGGCGAAAAAGAAAGCGGCTGCACGGTTCACTTGGTTGACTCGGGCTGCGACACCGGAAAGATTTTGGTTCAAAAAAAAGTTCCTGTCTTGCCGGGCGACAGCGTTGAAAGCCTTTACGCGCGCATCGCGCCCAAGGAGCATGGGGCGATTGTTGAAGGCTTGCTTCTGCTTTGCTGAATGTTAAGGGCATCTCGAAAAACTCGTTTTAGATAATTTTTCCGAGATGCCGTCGAGTTCTAAGTCGTTGAAATACAACGACTTAGAACATCGCATTTTCAGAGTTACCTCTAAAAATTGCAATTTTTAGAGGTTCCCTTAAGGTAAGTCCAAATGAGTTTAGTTGATGGAAAAATTTTTTTGAAGAATCAAAAAGGCCCGGCGTTTTTTTTAGCCGCCAAAGGCGCCTGCTTTGCCGCGCTTTTTTGCGTTTTGTTCGCCTCCTGCCGCACCACAAAATTTGTGGACGAAAGAACGCAGATAATGGCCGACGGCTTGGAGATAAACGCCAGCGACAACGCCTTTAAGATTTACGACGCCGGCCTTAAAAAAGAGGACGGGGATGACGGCCAATTTCTTTTTTTGCGGGTTTACCTTCCAAATTACGACAACGAGTCTTCAAGCGTGAACGTGCTAAAAAAATTGATAACTTATGTTGACCCAAATCCTGAGGAGGCCAGCCACTCTTCAATAGGCTTTAGCCTTGACGACGACTTTTATGGCTTGACCCTGTATTCCACAAGCGACTTAAAAAAAGAAAGTTGCTTGGCGCCGGAATCAAATCAATACATGAAGCTTTGCAATCCTTACACTTCAACGCAAACCACGCTGGCCTTAAAAGTCACCGACGAAGAATTTAAGAAAGTCAAGGACATGGTTGAAAAAGATTTTGCCGAACAAAAGGTGAAGTATTGGGTGGTGAAAAATTTGACGGTGGGCTTTGACAGCGTTAAGCGCAAAAAGCTTCCTTGGTCAAAGGCGCGCCTAGGCGGCCGGGACTTAAAAAAAGGCTACATCAAGTCAAGCAAAAAGCAAAAGCATTTTGTCTGCTCCACATACTTGGCCTATGTTTTGCAGAGTTGCATAAAAAAGGTTGACGATTTTTTTAAGGAAAGAAACGTCGCTTACGACACTGTTTCTCCTACGGACTTGTATTACATTCCCGGCATTAAGGTTTTGTTCACTTCCACATGGGTTGACTACAAAATCGCGGCCCAGGAATTTGTTCGCGCCGCGCCGCTTTTTTCAAAGTATCTTACTGATTAGGATATTCGTAGTCAAAGTCAGATTGGCCGGCCATTTCGTTTACCGTGGCGCCGAACTTCTGCAAGATGTTGTAAGTGGTCTGCTTTATGACGTTTTTGTTGGAGTCGTATTTGTAAAAAATTCTTGTCCGCCTTTTTCCGTCCGAACCGTAAACGGCTTGTTCCATAAGCAGGCCCTCCGAATTGTAAAGGCAGACTTCCCGCGCGACTTTTTCGTTCAAGCGGTTGTATGAGTTTATTTCTGAAAGGGAGCCGTCGGGATTGTAAACGTAAACTTTTTTTACGTCCAATGCGCCGTTGGCAAAGTAGGAGCAAGTTTCCGACAGCCTGTCTTCGGAATTGTAGGAGTAAGTGTTTTTCCAAATCAAGTCGCCCTTGCCGTTGTAGTAAGTTTCGTCAACGCCGCCGTCGGCGTCATATTTGTAAATGGTTTTTCCCGCCAAGGCGCCTTTTGAGTCGTATTCGTTTTCCTCAATTTTTTTGCCGTTTTTGTCAAAAGTTCCGGCAACTTTCCAAGCTAGAATTTCATTGGCGTCGTAGCAACTTTGGGATGCGATTTGTCCGTCGCTTGTGTATTCGTAAACAATTTTGTCCGCCAGTTGGCCTGTGATGGAATATTCGGCGGACTCAATTTCCTGGCCCAACTCGTTGAATGTATGCTTGTATTTTACCGAGGGGGTTCTAAAGTATTCGCCAAACTTTGTGGTTATGGTGAATTCGGTTTGAGTGTAGCTTTTTGGAGAGCCGTTTGGGGTCATAAAGGGCGAGTCGTCAAAAGCGAAGGCGAAAAATCCTGCGGAAATCAAAAGCGCGCAAAAAAGCGTTTTTTTCATAACTAACTCCAAAACTTTTATTCTATGTCGCCCTTTGTTGTAAAAAACGGCGCGTTTCCATTATCCATCAAAACGCCGGGAAAATCAAGTCCCAAACGCCCAAGCAATAAGCCGGCGGAGCCGTTGCGCTTCGCTTGCGGGTTCATAGACTTTTGCGCTATAGTAGTGGAATGTATTTGACTGTAGCCCGACAACTTTTAGTGATGGCGATAATAGTCGTCATAAGTTTTTTCTTTTCAAAAAAAAATAATTTTGGCCAAAAGGAATCCCAATTTTTAAGCCGCGTCCTTTTGTATGTAATAAATCCATGCATGATTGTTTCCACCTTTGACGTTGAATTTAGCGGCCAAAAGTTAAAGTCCTTGGCGCTGGCCATCGCCGTGAGCCTTGTCTTTCATTTGGCGATGATTTTAATCGCAAGCCTTTTGTTCGCCTTTAAAAAATATTCAGGCCCTGAAGACGAGGAAGCCACCAGAGATTCTTTGAGCAAAATCGGAATTGTTTTCACAAATTCTGGCTTTATAGGGATTCCTCTTATAAATGGGGTTTTTGGCGGCGAGGGCGTTTTTTACCTTATGGCCTATATTTTGGTTTTCAATGTCTTGCTTTGGATTTGGGGAGAGCGGCAAATGACAGGCAGAACGCGGCCTTTGCAAATAATTTTAAACCCAAATGTCTTGGCGTGCGCCGTAGGTCTCGCGCTTTTTTGCGTTCCATTTAAAACGCCGTATGTTCTTATAGAGCCGCTAAAAATGATAGGCTCTTGCAACGGCGCCGTGAGCATGGTTTTGCTCGGGCTTTTGTTCAGTTCTTTTGACGCTGAAACTGAAATGAAAATTTTTATCAGGCCGCTTGCCCGTGACATTTTGACGCGCCTTGTTTTTTGCCCCCTTGTCCTGCTTGGCTTTTCAGTTCTTGCCTTGAGGTTCTTTAATGAAGTTTCGGAAATGCATTTGATTATGAGCGTGCTTTTTATCGCGGCCGCTTGTCCGGTGGGAATGAGCGTTTCAAGTTTTGCCGTTGTGTTCAAAAAAGACGCGGACTACGCAAGCCTTTTGGTGGCCGTTTCCAGCGCGGCCTGCGTTGTGACGATTCCTCTTTTGGTCGCCCTTTTTGAAGCGTTGGCCTGATTGCGGCGGAAGGCAAAAAAGTGGCGCGGAAAAAAAATCAACTTTCGGCCAGTTCGGCAAGATTGGAAATCCATTCGTTATGAGCCGCTATTTCTTTTGTGGTTCCCGCCTCTTTTAACGACAGCGTTTGCTTTTCCTTTTTTGCCTTTCGTTCTTGGTTCAAGCGGCGCGCCTGCATCAAAATTTCTGAGGCTTTGTCGGCCTTTACGCCAAGGGCTTGGGCCACGTCCGCTTCTTGGGCGGCGGCAAGGTTTTCTATCGTGATAAATTTTTGAGAAAGAATTCGCTCCCGCTTTGGACCGATTCCGGGAAGGCTGGCAAAGGCCGACACTACGTTTTCTTTTGTCCTAAGGCGTTGGTTTCGGCTGGTGGCAAAGCGGTGGGTTTCGTCCCGAACCCGCTGCAAAAGGCGCAAGGCGTCGCTGCGTTTGGGAAGGCTTATGGGGGTGGAATCTCCCGGCCGGTATATTTCTTCGTCCCGCTTTGCCAAGCCCGCCACCGGTATGTCCAAATTTAGGGCGCGCAAAACGCCTTCAACCGCGTTCACTTGGCCTATGCCGCCGTCAATCAGTATCAAGTCTGGAAGCTCGCTTCCTTCGTTTAAAAGGCGGGTGTAGCGGCGGCTGGCGGCTTCCCGCATTGAGGCAAAGTCGTCGATGATTCCGTTTGTGGTCTTTAACCTAAAGTAGCGGTAATTTTTTTTGTCGGGATTTCCGTTGTAAAAACTGATGAGGGAGGCCACAGGAAATTTTCCGCCGATGTGCGCGATGTCAAAACCTTCTATTCTAACTGGAAGTTTTTTTAGCCGCAACTCTTCTTTTAGTTCTTGCAAGGCTGGAATGTCGCCCCGTTCCCGCAGGCGGCGAATTATGTCCTCATGCGCGTTTTGGCTTGCCATGTCCAAGGCGGCCTTGTGGCGGCGGGCGTCCTGCATTTCTTCCGTGACCAAAACTATTTTTGTCTTGTCGTCAAAGCGCTCTTTTAGCCAGCGTTCCATAAAATCAAGGCCGCTTTGCGTTGGAATGTAAATCGCCGGCGGAAGCTCCGAGTCTTCTCCGTAGTAGGCGTTGATGAATTCCGGCATAAGCTCTTCGTCTTCGTTAAGGCTTGTAACCCGGTAATTGTCGCGGCCTTGGACTTTTCCTTCCCTGATTTTAAGAACTGTAAAGCTGGCCAACTCTCCTTCCCGCCAAAAGGCGATGTAGTCCCGGTCTTCCGAAGAAAAGTCTTCAACGATGTTTTGGTTTTGCATTATCAAAAGAGCCCTGATTCCGTCTCTAAGGCGGGCCGCTTTTTCAAAGTTCAATTCTTTGGCCGCTTCCTTCATTTGTCTTTCAAGCTTTTCTTCCGTTTCCTTTCCTTTTCCCTCAAGGAGCGCGGAAATTTCTCCGATATAAGCATTGTAGGAGTCTTTGTCAATTTTTCCGCAGCAGGGCGCCTTGCAGCGGCCTATGTGGTAGTAAAGGCAGGGATAGTCCCGCTCCTTGAATTGCTTGCAATGTCGCAGCGGATATAATTTGTAGAGCGTGTCGATGAATGTGTCCAGCGCCGTCACGTCGGGAAATGGGCCAAAGTACAGCGAGCCGTCTTGAACCATTTGCCGCGTTTTAAACAGGCGGGGAAATTTGTCGTTGGTCACCCGCAGGACAGGATAGGATTTTCCGTCTTTCAAGTCGATGTTGTAGCGGGGCGAATATTTTTTTATTAAATTGTTTTCCAGCAGGAACGCTTCGTATTCGTTCGCTGTTGTGATATACTCTATTGATTGGGCGCGGGAAATCAAGAGTCGCGTTTTGATGTCCTTGCTTCCTGAAAAATACGAACTGAGGCGGTTTTTGAGATTCTTTGCCTTGCCGACATAAATCACGGTTCCCTGCGGATTTCTCCATAAGTAGACTCCGCTGGAAGCCGGCGCTTTGAGGGCGGTTTGATGCAATTTTTCTCGCGCTGAATTTACTGAACTCATAGTTGGGGACAAGCGATGAACGCTGATAAAAAGATAATCATTTTTCTCTGCTTTTGTCTAGCCTTGGGAAAGAATTTTTTTTCCGAAAGCAAGACTGTCGTGTTGGGCGGAAAGACCGGTTGGCCGGAACTTTCTTTTAAGGACGGAGTGACCTTTGGCCGCGGCCGCTTTGGATACCAAGCCGTGGAACTTTCCACAAACGCGCGCTCTGTCACCGACGGAACGGACTTGCTTTTGGACTTTGAAAAGGACGGCGGGGAAAAAGAAATTTTTTCCGACAAAAGGGGAAACTACACTGTTCAAAGCAACTCCCTTTTAAGCTCGCCAAAATCAGTCATGGGCCACCATTCCGCGCTCAGCAGAGGAAACGGAAAAGGCCTTGTTCTTAAAGGAAACGAGCGCAGCGTTTTTGGACGGCAAGGCGGAACCGGCTCTTGGACAATAGAATTTTGGCTTTGTCCGGCCATCGCCGAAAACGGCGAGCGAGTTTTTGAATGGCATTCTTCCCGCATAGTCAACGATTACGTTTTGTTCCAAATGATTGAAGCTTCTTTTTTCAACAATAGAATGCAATGGAATTTCACAAACGTCTTTGACGGAATGCCCGACAACAAGGGAGAAGTCACGCTGTTAAGCTACAGCGCCTTGATTCCCAACAAGTGGAGCCACCACGAAATTTCCTACGACGAGGAAAGCGGCTTGCTTGAATGCAAGATTGATTCCAAGGTTGAGGCTTTGAAATACATCACCGAAGGCGGCCGGGAGGGAAAGACAATTTATCAGCCGGTCTTGGGCGAGGTGGCGCCAATCAGCATAGCGCCGGCCTACACGGGATGCGTTGACGACTTTAGAATTTTGTCGCGGGTGACTGATTCTTCCGAGCCAAGGAATTTGGTTTACGACAAATACAAGGTTGACGGCGGCCGCTTTGAAAGCCTTCCGATTATGACAAGTCCCGGTTCCGTTGTGGACAGCGTTCAAATTGTTGACAACGTTCCTCCGCAAACTGAGATTCGTTACTATGTCCGCGGGGGGGACAATTTTTACAATTGGAACGAAAGCGAGCCAAAATGGGTTCGCGTCCAAAACGGACAAGAAATTGCCGGAGTGAAAGGCCGCTACATGCAAGTGGCCGCCGACTTGTTTCCTGACGGAGCGGGAAGAAACACGCCGTCGGTTACAGAAATAAAAATCAATTACACGGAAGTTCCGCCGCCCACCGCGCCCTTTAGCGTTAGGGCTAGGCCTGGCGACGGCATGGTTGATTTGTCTTGGTCTTATTCGGTGGACGAGAACGCCGGCGGCTACTATATTTTTTACGGAAACAGGCCCGGCGAATATTTGGGAACCGACGCGGATCAAGGGCCGTCTCCCATTAAGGTTGACAACATAACTTCGTTCAGGCTTACAGGCCTAAAAAACGGAGCGATTTATTACTTCGCCGTTTCAACATATTCAAAGGAAGAGTCGCAAATAAGCGGAAGCCTTTCAAACGAGGCGTACGCTCGTCCTGGGAGATAAAAAAAATGTCTGAAAATTCTTTGCTTTTAAGTAGAGCCGATTCTGCGGTCATGTCGCGGGACTACGCCTTGGCAGCCCGCCTTTACGCAACTTTGTTGAAAGAAAAGCCTGACGACAAAGATTTGCTCAAGCGTTTGGGCGACGTTTACATAAAAAGCGGCGACGACAAAAAGGCCCTTGGAATTTACGAAAGGCTTTTGTCCATTGAGCCAAAAAACAGCGACACAATGCTGGCGCTTGGCGGAATCTACCGCCGCGTCCAAATGTATGACAAGTCCGTGGCCGTTTTGAACAAGGCGCTTGAGTCTGGCGCCAAGGAAGTTCAGGTTTACTACAACTTGGGCTTCACTTATAAATTTCAGGAAAAATTTGAAGAAGCCATCGACTGTTTTGAAACTGTGGTCACCCTAAATCCCGGCGACGTTTTGGCCTACAACCACATGGGTTCCATTTACCAGCAAAAAAAGGAATACGACGCGGCCGTCCAAGCCTATCAAATGGGCCTTAAGGTTGACCCCAACCATCCGATTTTGCATTTCAACTTGGCCAAGACTTACGACGAATCTGGAAACGACGAGTCCGCTGTCAGGGAATACGAGGCGGCGCTTCGCTACAAGCCGGGCTGGAAAGAAGCCTATGTGGGCTATTCAAGAATGCTTTTTAAAAGCGGCCGCATAAAGGAAGCCGAAAACCTTGCCGAACAAGCCCTAAAGTTGAACGACGACAGCGCCCGCCTTCAATCCTTGATGGGCGACATTTACATGGCCGAAGATTATTACGAGGGCGCGGAAGAAAAATACAACAAGTCTCTTAAGGCCGACCCGAGCAGGCTTCAAGACTTGTTGGGCTTGGCCCGCTCCCTTGAGGCGCAGGGAAAGAACGCCGAGGCGGTGGAGGCCATTCAAAAGGCCAAGGAATTGGCTCCGGACAGCGACGACGTTTCAAGAAATTCCGCCGCCATAAATTTGAGCGCCAAAAAATTGGCCGCGGCCAACAAAGAAATTAAGGCGCTGATGGAAAAAGACGGCGACGACGTTCAAAACCTTGACCTTGCCGGCCAGTATTACATTTGCGCCGACGACGAAAAAAGCGCCCAAGATTGTTACAAAAAAATCGAAAACTTTGACCCTCTATACAAGGCGCACTTGAGCAACGCCTCAAAGCGCTACAGGCAAAAGGGCGACCTAAAAAAGGCGCAAGCCTGCATAAAAAAATTTTTGTCCGAAAGCCCGTTAAAAAATTCCAGGGCTTATGTAGCCTTGGCGCAAATTGAAGAAGGCTTGGGAAATTTAAGCGAGGCTCTTTCCGCCTACAACAAAGCCCTCGCTTCCGGCGGCGAAAACAAAATCGCGAAAAAATCTTCGGAGCGCTTGGCGCGTTCAATCGGAAAAAAAGACATTGAGGAAGTTCAAGCGCCTGCGGAAAACCTTGACTTGAACGAGGGCTTTGACGACATCGACGACATTCAAATTGACATGGGCGGCGAAGAAATTTCCGATGACGATTTTGACTCCCACGAAGAAAAGGGCGGGGAAGAAGTTTCCCTTGAGGACGACTTTGACCTTGACGCTTTTGGAAAGTCCCCGCTTTTGGCGGAAGAAGAAGAAAGCGATTTCAGCTCCATTGCGGGAATGGCCGAAAGCGAGGAAGCCTTGGACGAAAAGGCCGGCGACATGGGCTTGCTTGAAGAGGGCTATGGCTTAAAGGAAAAAATCGAGGAAGAGGAGATTCCTGAAAACATTCCTCTTGAGCCGCCGGTTCAAGAAAATCTTTTGCCTGAAGCGGAGGAAGAAAACGTCGTTCAGGAAGAGCCTGAGGCGGAAGAAAGCGCCGCGGCTTTTGTTTCGCCTGACTTGGAGGCGCAAAAAAAAGCGCTTGAGGACGAATGCCAAAAGAAAATGAAAAGCCTTGAAGAGGCCAACAAGGAACTGGAAGAAAAGATGGCGTTAATTGACGAAAGCGCCCAAAAGGCCGGCGACGCAGCGGAAAAGGCTTGGTATGCCGCGCAAATGGCCGCCGACAACGCGCAGGCCATGGAACAAAGCCTGGCTTCCGAAAGTGAAACTGAAGACGAACCTGACCTTGAGCCTGAAATTGAAGGCGAGCCAGAGCCGGAACCTGTCGCCGAACCGCAACCGGAGCCAGAACCTGAACCAGAGCCTGAAATTGAAGCTGAACCAGAGCCTGAAATTGAAGCTGAGCCAGAGCCAGAAATTGAAGCTGAGCCAGAGCCAGAACCGGAACCAGACCTTGAGCCCGAACAAGAAATTGAACCGCAACCGGAACCAGAACCGCAAGGCTTTGGCAGCGCGGCTGAAAAGGCGGCCGCGATGATTCCTGCGATAGAAAACATTTTGCGCCAAGAAAGTTCCCAGCGGGATTTTTCTTCCGAGATAAAAATGTTCAGGGCTTTGCGAGACTTGAGCGATTCTTTGCCGGAAGAAGAGAGGCGGGGATTTTTGCAAAGCAGAACCCGGGTTTCCCTTGACTACTTGATTTCAAAGCTTGAGGGCCGCCCCGGTCTTTTAAAAACTTCCGCGGCGTTGAGAAAGTCCGGCGAGCTTTTGGACTTCGTTCAAGAGGAAGACGTGAACACCGATTATTCTTTGGACGAGCTGGCAAAGATTGTCGTCACCGACATGAAGGCCTTGTCAGGCTTCTTGGAAGAGGACGATTTGGTCATCGCCTTGAACAATCTTGCCGACAACTTTTTGAACGGCCAATATTAAATTGAACTCAATTTACTTGATTTATTTTTAATTTTATGCTATATTTTAAAAATGCAAGTGGATAAAAACGACCCCGCCCTTTTGCGTTTGGAAAATCAGCTTTGTTTTGCCCTCTACGCCTGCTCGCGGGAAATCATAAAGGCATATAAGCCCATTCTTGACCCCTTGGACTTGACTTACACCGAATATGTTGTTTTGATGGCCTTGTGGGAAAAGGACAAAATTCCTGTAAAGGAATTGGGCCAAAAAATTTTCTTGGATTCGGGAACGCTCACCCCGCTTTTAAAAAAGATGGCCGACAAGGCCTTGGTTGTTCGCGAGCGGAGCCCCAACGACGAGCGAAGCGTAATCATTTCTCTCACTTCCAAAGGAAAGGGCCTTGAAAAAAAGTGCCGGGACAATCCTGAAAAATTGATTTGCGAGGCCAAGCTTGAAGAAGTTGACGGCGTGGCCTTGATGAAAAACCTTAACAAAATGCTTGAAAACTTTAAGGAGCGGGGCGACTAGCGCCTTTTTGTCAAGCTTCGCAAAGCCGGCCCTTACGCTTCCTTAAAGCCGCAGCCCAATCCGTTCATCAATTCGTAAAAGCCGGGAAATGACACGCTCGCGCATTCAGCGTCTTCAATTTCAATGGCCTCGCCTTCGTCAAGGGCCAACCCAAGGCAGGCGGCGGCCATGGCGATGCGATGGTCTTTGTAGCTTTGAACCTTTCCGCCATGCAATTTGCGTCCTCCGTAAATTGCCATCCAGTCCGGGCCTTCCTCAATCTTCGCGCCAAGTTTTTCAAGCTCGGTTTTTAAAGCGCTGATTCTGTCAGTTTCCTTGCGGCGGCAAACGGCGGCGTCTTCGATAATCGTCTTTCCTTCGATAAAGCAGGCGGCCACGGCAAGGGCGCAAATGGCGTCGGGAAAGCCTGATATTGGAACGCGCAAAGTTTGGTCGGGAAGGGACAGGGCGCTCAAAGGCTTTCCGCCAGCAACCGTAAGGGTGGCCGCCTCTTTGTCCTCCGCTATGTCGGCGCCGACGGAGCGCAAGACTTCCACAATTTTGTCGTCGCCTTGGCTTCCTGAAAAGTCAACGCTGTTGATTGTGATTTTGCTGTCTGTCAAAAGCGCGGCGATTATTGGAAAGGCCACTCCTTCCCAATCGCTGGGAATGGAAAAATCTTTTCCCGACATTTTTAGAGGCGGCTTGACGGAGATTTTTTTAAAGTCCTCCGACATTTGAACGCTCGCGCCAAATTCTTCAAGCCACAATTTTGTCATGGAAAGGTAGGGCGTTTCTTTTGGGTCGGACAATTCAATTTGCAAGCCGCCGGGCAAACGGAGCGCGGCCATCATCATTCCTGTTATGTATTGGCTTGAAATTGAGCCTTCGGTGCGGACGACATTTTTTCCGTCAGCTTTGCCGCGAACAATCAAAGGGCAAGTCCTTGTTCCTGGAACGGCAAGCCAGGCGTCGGCTCCCATTTGCTTTATTACGTCGGCCACATGGTGGACAGGCCGCTTTCTTATGCTTTCGTCTCCTGTAAAAATTGAAGTTCCTTCAAAGGTGGAACAAATGGGCGACAAAAAATAAAGGAGGGAGCCGGAGTTTCCCACGTTCACAACATCGCTGGGCAAATGCAAATTCTTTCCGCCGCCGCTCACGGTCCACTCAGAGCCGTCGCCAAAGTCAACTCTGGCGCCCAAAAGGGGCAGGGCCGCCGCCGCGCTCAAACAGTCCGCGCTTTGAAGCGGGTTTGAAATTTTTGATTGCCCTTCAGCCATGGCCGAAAGAAGCAAGGCGCGGATTGTGTGGCTTTTGGAGCCGGGCGCGGTTATGTGGCCTGAAAGTTTGTGGGGCGTGGAAATTATTTTCATAAAAGCGATTATAATTTATTTGCAGGCCTTGCGCAATAATCTTGCTTTTCTGAAATTCCATGCTTTATATTGAAGCGTTGTCTTTGCCTATTGACAATTTTCTTGAAAAATCATATTATACTAGTCCCCGTAAAGCCGATGACCGCTCATCATCGGACGCGAGTCAGATTTGATGCAAAATTTGATTTCGCCCAAAAATTTTAATTTTTTTAGGGTTTTAGTATGAAAACTATTTTTGTAAACGAAAAGGATCAGCAGCGCCAGTGGTACATCATTGACGCCGCCGGAAAGCCGCTTGGACGCGTAGCCGCTAAGGCCGCTTCTGTCATTCGCGGAAAGAATAAGGCCACTTACACTCCCAACCAGGAAATGGGTGACTTTGTAATCGTAATCAATTCAGCCAAGGCCGTCGTGACAGGCGCCAAGGAAACTGACAAACTTTACCACCACCACACGGGCTTTGTGGGCGGACTTCGCACTTTCACTTACGAAAAGCTTTTGCAGCGCCACCCGGAAGACCCCATGCGCTTGGCCATCGAGGGAATGCTCCCCGGCGGACGACTTGGCCGCCGCTTGCGCAAGAACTTCAGAATTTACGCTGGAGCCGAGCATCCGCACACGCCGCAGAACCCCAAGCCGCTGGAAGTTTGAGTAAAGGAGAATTAGTATGGCTAGCACAAAAAATATCGCTATCGGAACAGGAAGAAGAAAGACTGCCGTTGCCCGCGTTTTCTTGCGTGAAGGCTCAGGCAAGATTGTTGTGAACGGAAAGGACGTTAAGGACTACTTCGCCACACAGGAACAGGTTCGCGTCGTTCACCAGCCCCTTTTGGTAACATCAAATGACAACAAGTTTGACATTTTGATTACAGTTCAAGGCGGCGGATTGAACGGACAGGCCGCCGCTTGCTTGCACGGAATCAGCCGCGCCTTGCTTCAGGTTGACCAAGACACTCACACAGCGCTCAAGGCCAACGGATACCTTACTCGCGACAGCCGCATGGTTGAACGCAAAAAGTACGGTCAGAGAGGAGCGCGCCGCCGCTTCCAGTTCAGCAAGCGCTAATTTGGCGTTTCATTGGACAAAAGCTCCTGCCTTTGCGGGGGCTTTTTTGTTTTTGGGCGGATTGTTATGGAAGAAAAAAAAGAGCCGCAAATTCAAAGCGAATCTTCGGCCGCGCTAAAAAAAGCCTTGGCCTTGTTGGAACGCTGCGAGCAATGTCGCGCCGGCTTGGAAAGAAAGCTTGTCCAAAAGGGCTTTTCAAAAAATGTCGCGGCCGGCGTTTTGGACGCCTTGGAAGAAAAGGGCTTTTTAAGCGACAGCCGCTTTGCCCGGGCTTGGCTCAATTCCCGCAGGATAAGCCGATATGAAGGCCGGAGTCGCCTTTTGGCGGAATTGGCCGCGCGGGGGATTTCAAAGGAAATTTCTAAAAAGGCCGTGGACGATTTTTTTGAGGAATTTGACGAAGAAGAAATCTGCGCCAAGGCCGCCCAAAAATTTTTGTCCCGGGGCTTTTCCGGCAAAAAATTTTTTTCAGCAATGACCCGCGCGGGCTTTTCCTACAAGCAAGCCTCCCAGTTCGCCAATTTAAAAGCGATTGAAGCGGCTGGAGATTTTTGATAGAATGGAGATATGGCTCAAATAGGCATGGAAAAAAAAGTTTATTCGGCTTTAGAAGCGGCGCGGATTTGCGGGGTTGTGAACCAGACAGCTATAAATTGGATAAAGGCCGGACACCTAAAGGCATTTAAAACTCCGGGCGGCCAATACCGAGTTTACCCCGAAGATTTGGCGGACTTTATGCGGGGTCGAAAAATGAAAGTTCCCCAAGAACTTTTGTCCGCCGAAAGCTTTGAACAAAAAAATAAAGTCAGGCGGCTTTTGATTGTTGACGACGACAAGGCTTTGAACGCCGTCATCGCAAAATACCTTTTAAAAAAGCGGCCGGACATAGAAGCCTTGCAAGCCTTTGACGGCTTTGAGGCGGGCGCCCTTGTTTCAAACAAAAAGCCCGGCCTTGTTCTTTTGGACTTGGATTTGCCCGGCGTTGACGGCTTTTCCCTTTGCCGCCGCCTTATGGAAGACGATTCATTTGGCCGGCCTTATGTAATTGTAATCACCGCGCTGCAAGACGAAGGCCTTGAACAAAAGGCGCTGGCCCTTGGCGCGAAGAAACTTTTCAAAAAGCCCCTCGTCATGGAAAAATTGGCGGAGGCTGTATTTTCTTTGCTGCTAGAATAGCCTTCGCGCTTCCAAGTAAAAGCGCTTTTCGCTTGCCTCTCCCATGGAAAAACTTTTGCGGGGCAAAGGGCCAAGGCTTGCTATTGTGTCAAAGAAAGAATTTTTTGCCACTGGCGGAAGAAGAATTCCGCAGGCGCCTTCCTTTTGGCCAAGGCGGAAAACTTCGTCGCCGCCGTGAATGTAGTCAATTTGCGCCTTTTCCTGTCCTTTTAAGAATTGGTCAAGCGCCGGCTGAAAGCGGCTTACCGCCAAATCCTTTATTTCTGTCTCAAGCAAAAGGCGCCTTTGCTTTGTTCCGTCCTTAAAGAAAAATCCAAAGGAGGCTTTTGAAGCCTTGACTTTTTCTTCAAGCTCTTCGTCATTTGAAAGCTCTGTGACTTTTCCGCCCAATTTGTCTTTGACAAACTCCGCCAAGGCCAAAAAGTCCGAGTCAAATACAACCCGGTGAATGGGCTCAAAGGTCAAGCCGTCGTCGTAGATGTTCACGATTTCAACAAGGGCAAAGCGGACCGGGCTTTTTTCAAGCGCCTCTTGGCCTAAACCATTTTCTTTCAGGCGCTTTTTTTCTTCTTCCCAAACGGCCTTTGCTGTTGCAAGGGAATGGTTTCCGTCGCCCACAGCGAACAGGAAGGCGGAGCCGTCTTTTGTTCCCGCCTCGTAAAGCTTTTGAAGCGCTGCGGCGGCGTCTTTTAGGTCGTCGTCGCTTTGAACGGCCCAGCCTTTTATGGAGCCGCTTTCTTGCATCAAGGGACCTTGATAAATGGGCTTGTCCGAGCGGTCCTTGATTTTTTTTCCAAGGGCTTCAATCAAAATTTTTTGGGGGTCGTTGGCCAAAAGCATTATGTGGGGAAGCTCCAAAGGCGCGCCCCGCCTTATTTCCATTCTTGGAGGAATGCGTTCCAAAATCGTGGCTTCAGTGGCCCTTGTCAAGGCGGAAGAAAAGGGCTTCCATTCGTAGCTGTCAAGGTCAAGCGCGGCCACCAAGCCCTTTCGGACGCGGCCGTATGCTGTCGTCCGCTCAAGGTAAACCATTTGCGCTTTTGGCTCGGCAAAGATTCCCGATTGGATGTATGAGGCCATGGCTTCCTTGATTTTTTTTATCCGTTGGACCTTGTCGTCTTGGTTCAAGTAAACTTCGGGAAAAATCAAATTCAAAGTTGAAGGCTTTTCGCCGGCGATTTTTTTCGCGGTTTCCCAATAGTCTTTGTCTTGGGTGTATTGGTCGCAAGCCACCACGCTCCAAGTTTTTGTGTCAATTTCTTTTGGAAGAAGAATTTCCGGAACCCTAAGTCCAAATTTGCTGAAGTCTGTCATAAAGCCATTCTAGCATATTTTAAAAAAATGCGCTAGAATAAAAAAATGGCGATGAGCTTTTCACAACAGCAAAAGGCCGCTCAAATTCAAAGCCAGCGAATGAGCCAAAGGCAAATCCAGTCTTTGCGCTTGCTTTCCATGGGCGCGGGCGACTTGCGGGAAGAGATTCTCGCCCAGGTTGAAAAAAATCCGGCTTTGGAATTGGTTTCCGACGGATTTCAAAACGGCCTGCAAAGCGCGCGCTTTAAAAATCCCGCGAACGGAAATTTGCGGCTTTCGGCTTCCGGCTCATTGGGCCAAGAAAAGTCAGACGCCTTTCAAGAAATGCTTGAAAGCCGCGCCGACAACAGGGAAAGCCTTTTTTCGCATTTAAGCGCGCAGTTGAATTTGCTTGACTTGGATCAAGCCAAAAAAAATCTTTGCCAAAAAATCATAGGAAACCTTGACTCCCGCGGCTTTTACATTTTAGCTCCGTCGTCGCTGCTTGACAAAAAAGCCGGCGAAAGCCCCAAACTTTTGGCAGAGTGCTTGAAAATCGTTCAGTCCTTTGAGCCTGCCGGAATTTGCGTGGAGAATGTTGAAAAAAGCCTCTTGCTTCAAGCCCAACTAAAGGACAATCCTCCGCCCTTGGCGCTTTTTTTTCTTGACGGAAGGCTTGATTTTTTGGATCCGCCCCGCGGGGAAAGGGTCCGCGAAAAAATCCAAGCTTTTTTAAAGGAGCGGGGAAAACTGCTGTTCGCAAACGACGATTTTTCATTTTTGCGTGAGGCGAGCCTTGAGAAAATCGAGGAGGCGATTGGTTTTGTAAAAAGTCTTGACCCTTTTCCCGCGCGGGATTTTTTGCAGGAAGAAACCCATTATGTGATTCCTGACATCATAGTTGAAAGAATCCAAGGGGCGGAAAGTGATTTTGACAAAGAGGAGGCGGATTGGAAAAATCAAATTGTCCGCGTTGGCGGCGGCTTGGCCTTTTTGGTTCAAAGTTCCGACAAGATGATTCCAAAAGTCAAAATCTCCTCCCAAGAATTTGACAAAAAAGACTTGGAGGCGGCAAAAGCCTTTTTGCAAAGCCTTGAATACAGGGAAAATTCCATAGCCAAGGCCGCCCGGGCCATTGTTCAATGCCAGGCGGAATTTTTTGAAAAAGGGCCCGGGCACTTAAAGGCCTTGAGACAAAAGGACATCGCAAAAAAAATCGGAGTCCACGAAAGCACAGTTTCTAGAATGGCCTCGTCAAAATACTTAAAATGTCAGTGGGGCTTTTTTCAAGTCAAGGATTTTTTTTCTTCCTCCGTGGCGGGAACGTCAAAAGACAAAGTTCAAAGCCTTGTCCAAGAAATCCTTGCCGGACCTTTTGGCAAAAAAATGAGCGACCAAAAAATTTGCGACGCTCTATTGCAAAAAGGAATCAAGCTGTCGCGAAGAACCTTGGCAAAATACCGCGCTCAAATGGGCGTGGCGTCATCCCGCTCAAGATAAAAAAAAACTTTGCAAAAATCCGCAAGCCGCGCTATAATGTTTCTAGGCGCTTTTCGCGCCTGATTTACCAAACTAAGGAGCGATTTATGACTAAGACAGTTAAAGCCGTGGGATTTGAGTTGGAGCAAAAACAGTCGGATATGATAGAAAAAAAGTTAAAGCGGATTGACTACGCCGATGACTTGATTGTGGATTTGATCGCGCAGGTCAAGCATGACAAGCAATACGCCTTTGACATCACCACCAATTTCCGCTGGGGCGCGCAAGCCCATGTGTCCGCCGAAGACTTTGACTTTGGAGCCGCGTTGAACAAAGTCATGGATGTTTTGGACAACAAAATCAAAAAAGAAAAGGATAAGATCCAAGGCAAATAATTGACATTCCTCCGCTAATTGTGTATAGTATACAATATGGCCGAGAAAAAGTGGACAGTGCTGGATCTCTTGAACCTTGACTTGTCGGGACATGACGCTATTAATTTGCGTTGCGTCGCCGGCCGCCGCGGGCTTTCAAGAGAGCTCACTGTTCCTGAAATAAACAGGCCTGGATTGGGCCTGTCGGGCTTTTACGAGGCCTTTGCCTTTAACCGAGTCCAACTTTTTGGCCGGGGCGAAGTCGCGTATTTGAACAAGCTTTCCCAAGAGGGAAGAACCGACACAATTCGCCAGCTTTTTTCGTATCAAATTCCCTGCTGCATTTTTTCTTCAGGCCGGGAGCCTACCGCCGAGTTTATAGAAATAGCGGAAGAAGTTTCCTGCGCTGTTTTGACCACCGTTTTGGAGTCTTCCGAATTTATGGCCCGCCTTACGCGAGTTTTCTCAAACATCTTCGCGCCCCACAAAACTTTGCACGGAGTTTTGGTGGAAGTTTACGGCGTTGGCATAATGCTTGGCGGACATTCCGGCGTGGGAAAAAGCGAGACGGCGCTTGAATTGATTGAGCGCGGCCACCGCCTTGTGGCCGACGACATTGTTGAGATTCGCTGCGTCAACGGAAACACAATTCTTGGCCGGGGCGCCAATTCCCTCATAAGCCACCACATGGAAATTCGCGGCTTGGGAATAATCAACATTTCCCAACTTTACGGAATCGGCGCCATTCGCGAACAAAAAGAAATTCAGCTTGTGGTCGAGCTTGAGGAATGGGATCCCAACAAGGTTTATGATCGTCTGGGAACGGCCTCCCGTGAGATGGACATGCTGGGCGTAAAGATTCCATCAATAGAAATACCGGTAAAGCCTGGACGCAACCTTCCCATCATCATAGAGGCGGCCGCCATGAACGAGCGCCTTAAAAAGATGGGATACAACAGCGCGCGGGACTTTAACCAAAACATTCTTAAATGGATTGAAACCGGCGACGCTCAAGCCGCTTATTACGGAACTGAAGATTCCTACTAAATATTTTTATATAGCCCTTGGAGGACATTGTGGTAGAAAAAATTTTGACTGTAAAAAATCGCGCCGGCATTCACGCGCGCCCCGCTTCTCTTATCGCCCAGTTGGCGAACAAATACGAGAGCGAGATTTCGCTTGAAAAAGATTCCATTGCGGTGAACGCAAAGTCCATTATGGGCGTTATAACCATGGCCGCCGGCTACAACACTACTATCACCCTAAAGGTGGAAGGACCTGACGAGCAGGACGCGGCCAACGCCATTGAAAAATTGTTTGAAGGCAAGTTTGAGGAAGAGTAAAAAAGGGGTTGATATGAAGCAGATAACTCAAGTCCAAAGAGACGTTTTGAATTACATAGCGGATTTTATTGACGAAAACGCCTATCCGCCCACTGTCCGCGAGGTCAGCGAACATTTTGGAAAGTCAATTCGAGCGGTTCAAGACAATATGGTGGCCTTGCAAAAAAAAGGATACATATCGCTGGCGCAAAAAAAATCCCGTTCCATCCGCGTTTTGGTTGACGAGCGCCAAAAAGAGCCAAAGCTTTTTGTGGACAAGGTTCCGCTTTTGGGAACAATCGCCGCGGGAAAGCCCCTGCTTTCTGAGGAAAATCTTGAGGGCTATGTCACGCTGACCGAGCCCTTCATTCGGCCGGGAAAAAATTATTTTGCCTTGCGGGTTCGCGGACAAAGCATGATTAACGCCGGCATTTTGGAAGGCGATTTGGCGATTGTGGAGCAGGGAAGCGTCGCTGTTGACGGACAAATTGTGGTGGCCGTTCTTGACGACGCCATAACCTTAAAGCGTTATTTTAAGGAGCAGAACAGAATTCGCTTGCAGCCCGAAAACCCGGCCTTCAATCCAATTTACTGCACTGACGTCCGCATTGTGGGAACCCTGTCCAACTTGGTTCGCACTTACTAAAAAAATGAGCGCGCCTGTTTATCTTTTTAGCGGTCCGGAAATCGGCGAAAGAAACGAAGCTGTGGCCGCCGTAAAGTCTTCTCTCCAAAAAAAATTCGGCAGTTTGGAAGTTTATTCCTATTACTCTGTTGAAACCGATCCCCAAAGCGCGCTGGTCCAATTGTATTCCGAATCCCTTTTTAGCGCGGCCACTTGCGTGGTTTACAACGGCGCCGAGACTATCAAAAAAAAGGAAGACATAGAAAAAATCGAGGCTTGGGCAAAGGGAGCGGGAGAAGCCAGCGTCTTGATTTTGGTCAGCGACTCCATTTCCTGCGACTCAAAGCTTGAAAAAATTGTTCCCAAAGAAAACAGAAAGCAGTTTTGGGAAATGTTTGAGAACAAAAAAGTCCCTTGGCTGAAAAATTATTTTTCCAAGAACGGCCTATCCATTGGCGATGACGCTTGCGAAGAAATTTTGGACTTGGTTGAGAACAACACCCAAGCGCTAAAGAGCGAATGCTCCCGCTTTTTTGTTTGCTTTGAGCCTGGCGCCGAAATAACAGTTCAAAATGTTGACCAACTGATTGAGCATAACCGGGAAGAAAGCCCTTCCACGCTTTTTGAGGCGATGGCCCAAAATTCAAAGTCCGCGTCCGAGCGCCTTGAAACGGCTTTGGGCATTTTGCAAAAGCTTTCAAAGGAATCCGCCTCGGTCGCGATAATAATCGGCTTGTCCTACTGCTTTAGGCGGCTTGAGGCTTGGCACAATTTAAAGCGCTCTGGAATGACCGATGACTTTAGCCTGAAGACAAACGGCTTTGCCAGCAAAAAAAGCAGGACAACCTACGAACAGGCCGGCAAAGTTTGGACTTTTGGACAAACGATAGCGATTAAGGCCTTGCTTGCCCGCGCCGACATTCAAGTTCGCTCGACAGGGAGCGGAATGGAAGATGTGATTCTTCAGACATTAATCTACGCGATTGTTATGAAAAAAGGCGCGTCTTTAAGCGTTTGGCAAGAAGGCTGGCCTGTTTAAGAGGCCCGTTACAATGTCAGTTCGTTCAGTTTTTCTTTGAGGGCTTTCAGCTCCTCTTCGGTAAAGGTCAGGCCTTTTCCCATTTTTTGATGGTCCGGCGACCAAGGGCGCAAGTCGTATTTTGCGGGGCGGCCCGACCAAGACACCTTGTTAAGCTCAAGGTTCCATCCGCCTTTTCCGTTGGAAATCACGGCGACTTCCTCTTCGATTTTAAATGAAAATTCGTCCATGTTTGTTTCTCCTTGCATATAAGATATATCTTTTTTAAGATTATTTCATCTATTTTTTGAAAAAAAAGTTGTATTTAATGAAAAATTATGGTAAAATGCAAGAATCGTAATAAATGTAACTTATGGAGGAAAGTTAATGAAGAAATTGCTATTGCTTTTCTGTGTTCTTTTGGCGATTGTTTTCGCGTCTTGCAAATCCACCGCTCAAGAAACTGAAAATGACGGACTTGCGTCAAGCCTTGTCGCCCAAACTGACGAAGACCAAAATACAGGCTCTGCCGAAGACCAAAACTCTCAAGACGGCGCCCAAGACCAAACGGCCGACAATACGGATTCTTTGTCCGCGGCGGAAGCTTCAAGAAAGGCCGCCCTTGACGCTGGAGCCAAAGACTCATACGCCGCGGCCTTCGCCGCCAACGACGCGGCTTTTGAAGCCCTTAAGGCGCTTGACGACGGAAAAGACCACAGCAAGGAATTGGCCGACATAAAGGCCCGCTACGACGCGCTGGCCGCCGCCGCCAAAGCGAAGAAATTAAAGGAGCGCATAGACGCGGAAGGCTTGGCGGCAAACTCCCAGGCCGACTACGACGCCGGCGAAAAGGCTTTGGCCGAATTTGACGCCATGATAGCCGTTCCCGCAACTCCCGGCGCCGCCCTCAACAAAAAGGCCTCGGAAGCCTACAACGACTACTACGCCGTTTACTTCAAGTCATACAAGAAATTCGCCAACGACGAGCGAAAGAACGCCATCGCCCAAAAGAAGGCCGCCGACGCGGTGAAGGCTCAAGTTGCCCGCAAGGACGAGTACAAGGCTGACGCGGACTTGATTCTCAAGGGCGACCAGCAGTTCACCACTTCAAATCCTGAAGGCGCCTACAACAGCTACAAGGAAGCCGCGGCCAATTTTGAGGCCTTGGCCAAGGATGTGGCCGAAAAGCGCGCCGAAGCCCAAAAAGCCATTGAAGCGGCAAAGGCCAAGGTTAAGTCTGTGGACGAATACGCTGAAAAGGCCGACGTTGAAAAGCCTCTTGGGAATGAGCCTGTAGCCGGAATCGAAGCCGAGGACACCGTTCTTTTGGAAAAGGACGACTTTGAGAATCCCGACGAAAAGATTATCAAAATTGACGAAAGCGTTCAGGGGGCCAACTAATGAAAAAGTTTGCATTGATTTTTGTTTTTGCCGCGGCCGCAAGCGCCTTTGCCGTGAGCTACAAGAACAACACTTACCAAAAGCTTGCCAACGAATACACAAAAAAGGCCGAGGCCGCGCTTGACGCCGGCGAATACGCCTTGAGCGAAGAATACGCCGCCAAAGCCGCGGAAAACGCCGAACTTTCAAAGGCTTACATCGACAAGATGATGGCCCGAGGAGAGGCCGAAGCCGCCATCGCCCAGGCCAAGAAAAAGTTGGATTGGGCCAAAAGCGTCAACGCCGACAAAACTTTTCCCACCGCTTATTCAGCCGGCGAAGAGGCCTTGTCAAACGCCAATTCGGCTTACGAAAAGGAAGACTATTTGAGCGCCTTGCAATACGCCAAGGCCGTGAACGACGCGCTTGACGGCGTTCGCGAGGTCACGCCCCTTCCGCAATTCTATGTTGTCCGGCCTTGGGCGGAAACAAAGGACTGCTATTGGAACATCAGCGGCAGAGCCTATGTTTACAACAATCCTCTTTTGTGGGAAAACCTTTATCAGGCCAACAAGAGCAAGATGCCCAGGCCCAACGATCCCAACTTGATTCTTCCGGGAATGAAGATGGAAATTCCCAGCATTTCCGGCGAGTTGCGCCAAGGCGTTTACAGCCCCAACAAAGAATACGAGCCGTTTACGGCAAAATGAGATTTAGCCCGACTAAAGCGGGCTAAAGAGACATTGGCGCGATTTGCCTTTTTTTTGCAAATCGCGCCAAATTATTTTCTGGCCCGACAAGCCTGGCGGCTTGCGGTCAAAATCATAAAATTAGTCCAAGCGGCTTACGCCGTCGCTGGGAGAGCAGGCAAAGAAGCCCGCGTCGTGGCCGATTTTGTCCGTGTAGATTTTTTGTACGGCGTCGATGAAGCTTTCCACCTTGTCCTTGTGGACAATGGCTATGGCGCAACCGCCAAAGCCCGCTCCTGTCATTCTGGCTCCGACGCAGCAACTTTGGGCGTTGGCCGTGTCCGCCAATGTGTCCAATTCAATTCCGGTAACTTCATAGTCGTCCCTAAGGGAGGCGTGGGATTCTCTTAAAAGTTCTCCCAGCCGTTCAAGCTTTCCTTCCTTGAGGGCGGCCACAGCCTTTAGGACCCGCTGGTTTTCCGTGACCACATGGCGGGCGCGGCGGAAAATCGTTTGGTCTTTTATGGCGGAAGAAACGGAGTCGAATTGCTCTTTTGTGAGCGCGCAAAGGTTGGGCAAATCTTTTGTGTTGGAATAATTTCCGCCTTGCAAGGGAAGGGCGGCCGCCCTAATGTCGGCCAAGGCCTTTTCGCACTGTTCCCGCCGCTCGTTGTACTTGGAGTCGGCCAGCTGCCGTTTTTTCTTTGTGTTCATCACCACAAAGCGGAAGTCTCCCATTTCAAGGGGAACGTATTCGTATTCCAAGCTGGCGCAGTCCAAAAGCTCCGCGGTCTTGTTCTTGCCGGTGGCGATGATGAATTGGTCCATGATTCCGCACTGAACGTTCATAAACTCGTGCTCGCTTTGCTGGCCAATCAAGGCAATGTCCTTGCGGGAAATTCCAAAGCCGAACAATTCAGAAACGGCGTAGGCGAAGCCGCATTCCAAGGCGCTTGAGGAAGAGATTCCTCCTGCCGGCGGAACTGTGGATTCCATCAAAAGCTCAAAGCCGCAGGGAAATTTGCAGCCCCGCTTTTTTATTATTGAAAGAATTCCGTTTAGGTAGTTCGCGTAGTCGTTCTCCTTTTTGTAGGAAAAATTGTCGTTTATGTCGAACTCGTAGGTTCCCGGAAATTTAAGGTCGTTGTAAATTATTTTTGTGTCGGCCCGCTTTCTGACGGCAAAATACATGTAGCGGTCGATGGCGGCGGGAAAAACCTTTCCGCCGTTGTAGTCGATGTGCTCGCCGATGATGTTTATTCTGGCGGGAGATGAGAACAGGCGGACTCCGTCCTTTGAGCCGTAGATTTTTTCAAAGGAGGCCAAAAATTCCGCGGAATTAAAAAGTGTTGAATTGTTTTCCATGCTTTTATATTACATTGAAGGGGAAGAAAAAGTCAAGAAAAAAGCGCTCAACCGGTTGCACAAACCGCGAAAAGAGGAAGTTTTTTGACATTTTCAACAAACTTGTTTGGGGCGGAAGGCTCAACGTCTTTGGAGAAAGAACGGCTTTCCGGCCGCTTTTGGCAGAGGTCGTTTTTCATTTATGGGAACCTCGAAAAACTTCAGTTTTTCGAGGTAACTCTGAAAATGCGATGTTTTAAGTCGTGATATTATAACGACTTAAAACTCGCAGGCACAGTCGAAAAATCACCAAAGGCGAGTTTTTCGAGGTGCCCTTATTGATGAATTTCAAATTTATTGATGTAAAAGACGGTGAAGTCTTCGATTCTTCCTATAAACTGCCGCTCGATTTCCGCGATGACAAAGGGAATGCGGGGCGCGCGGACGCCTCCCAAGGCGTAAACATAGTAGTCGCCGTCCCATTCAAAGCAGCAAATTCCCGCAATCATGTTGCCTTCCTTGACAGCCTTAAAGGACTTCCACATAAGGGGAGTGACGTTTTGCTGCTTGAAAAAAAAGCCGGGCGCGCCCCATTCAATTTCCAGCTCCGAATCGTAGGCGGAAAGCATGTCCATTCTTAAATGGGAGCCGATTTTAATCCAGCCTTCCTTGTCGTTCCTGAATCGCTCTTCCACCAAAGGAAAAAGATTTCTGGACGAGCCTTTTTTTTCGTCGGTGTATATTATTTCTTTGTAGAGGTTGATGTCCTCAAAAACTTTGACGGCTTGCTCTATGACGCTTTTGTTTGAGGCTTTTGGCATTTTGTATATGATTTCGGCCAAGTAGTTGGCGTTCATGTTTTGGGCGTGGTCGATTGTCTTGTCGGCGTATGGGTTGATTCCTTTTTTTAGGGAAATGTTCTTGCATTTTTTTATGTTGCGGATTACGATTTTGCCCGATTCAAGTTTTTTAAGTTCGTCCCTTTTCCATTCTGAAGCGAAGGAAGGGGGAAGCGGCGAGCCTTGCGCGAAATTTGGAGCCGCAAACTGTAGCGCGATAATGGCGGAAAAAGCCGCGGACAACAAGCGTTTTTTCATGCGACAATTATAGCGGGCCGCTCGCGTTTTTTCAAGCGGCTTGTTATTGCGTGGATGCAAAAATCTTAGTATAATGTATGGCGCAATGGAAAAGACTGTTTTTATCTTTGGACACAAGAACCCTGACACGGACGCGGTTGTGGCGGCCTCGGCTTACGCAAAGCTTAAGGAAATGTTGGGGCAAAAAAATTACGTCGCGGCGCGGGCCGGCCACTTGAGCCCGCAAACCGAATACATTTTCAATAAGTTTAAAGTCAAGGCGCCTGAATACATTCCCGAGCTGAATCCCAAGACGGCCTTTTATTTGGGAGGAGAATGCGCCACGGTCAACGAAAACACTTCCCTTTGGGAGGCGCTTAAAAAAATCGATTCGGCGCAAAACCAAGTTCTTCCTGTGGTTGACGACAAGGGCTACTACAAAAGCCTTTTGCATTACAACGAGTTTGCCAAAAACGTTTTGCTTTTGATGAATCCGGAAAAGAAAACGCCGGTGACTACAAGCATAGACTTGATAATGAAAACGATGAAGGCGCAGCCGATAATCTTGAAAAACGAAAAGGAAATTTTCAAGGCCAGCATTTTGGTCGGCTCTTCCGCCACAGAAAGTTTTGTTCACAAATTGGAACAACACAAGTCCGAGCAAATGGTGGTCATAGCGTCAAACCGGCCTGAGATTCACGAGCAGTGCATTGACGCCGGCGTTCGCCTTTTGGTTTTGACAAGCGGCCATGTTCTTTCAAAGGAACTTCGCGCCAAGGCCGAAAAAAACGGAGTGAGCGTAATCATTTCTCCTTACGGAACTTCTTCAACTTCAATGCTCATCGCTTACTCAACGCCGGTAATAGTCATGGCCGACCGTTCCATTCCGGCGGTTCAGGCGGACGACCCAATTTCAAAAATCAAGCCCCTTTTGCGCTCGTCGCCCTGCCGCTGCCTTCCTGTTGTTGACGGCGAATACAAAGTTGTGGGCGTGATTTCTGAAAGCGACCTTTTGCGGGAGCCCAATGTGGAATTGATTTTTGTTGACCACAACGAGGCCAGCCAAGCGGTTGAGGGCTTTGAGCACTACAAGCTTTTGGAGGTCATCGACCACCACAGAATAGGAACCTTGAGCACAAAGAATCCGATTACTTTCATCAACAAGCCTGTCGGCTCCACTTCGACTTTAATAACTGGCTTGTTCCGGGAAAATAAAATTTCGATTCCCTTGGAAACGGCCCAACTGTTGTTGTGCGGAATTTTAAGCGACACCTTGATTTTAAAGTCAACCACTGTCACAGAAAAAGACCTTGAGGCCGTTGAATATTTGAGCGCGATCACAAACCTTGACCCCCAAGCGCTGGGTGAAGAAATAATCCGCGCCGGAAGCAGCATTGTGGGACGGAGCGCCCAAGAAATTGTAAACCAAGATCTTAAGGAATACGCGGAAGGAAAGGTTTCGTATTCCGTCAGCCAAATTGAAGTTGACAACACCCGCGACGTTCTTGGCCGCAAAAAAGAATTCTTGGACTTGCTTGAATCCATTCGCGGGTCAAGCAAGCGCGCTTTTTGCGCCCTGTTGGTCACTGACATCACCAAGCTTGATTCCATTATGATTTTGGCCGTGGACGAAAAATACAAGTCTTTGTTCACTTATCCAAAACTTGAGGACGACGTGTATTTTTTAAAGGACGTGGTTTCTCGCAAAAAGCAGCTTATTCCCATGCTGACGGAACTTTTGGCCAGCGCGGAAGGCTAGGCGGCCTAAAAACGCGCCTTGCAATTCGGGCGCCGTTTGATTGTTGCAAGGGGGCTGGCAATCGCGCGCAATCCATAGCGCCAGGACGGCGCGTCAATGGTATGAAAAACAATACGTCGCGGCATGGATGCCGCGTTAATGGCATGTCTAACAATCCGCAAGAATTCGCGGAGCGAATTCTTGTCAGTCGAAAATTGGCAAGGATGCCAATTTTCGACTTTACTCCCAGCCAAAGGTCGCCGGCGGCTTGTTGGTAAGGTCGTAGTAAATCGCGTCCACAAAGTCCAGCGCGGCGATTTCCTTTACAATCTCTTTTACAAGCTCTTGGGGCAGTTGGGCAAAGCGCGCCGTCATTACGTCTTCGCTTACCACCGGCCGCAACACAAAGGATGCTCGTTCGGGCGCGGAGGCGTAGGGAAGGGCAATCGTCAAGTGCTGGAAAATTTTGTTGTAGTCGCCCGAATTGTGAAGGGCGGTCAAAACGATGTCGTCAACCTCCCGCAGTTGGTCAAGCCTTTCTTTTGTACAAAAACCTTTTTGCAGTCGAAGCTCCGCGCCGGCTTTTTGGTAAAGGCAAATGATTGTCCGGTTGATGAAGGAGGCGGCGTTTGTGATTTGAATCGAAGCCGCGTCAAGCTTTTCCCATTTTTTGGGAAGGTGAAAAAAGCCTTCGTCTGCCCTGTCGCCGCCGAATTGCAGGACGGCCGGAAAGCGGTATGTCCTAAAGTCTCCCTGCACGCCCACCGAGCGGACGGGCAAAACATATTTTTTAAGTGAAGCCGCGCAATGCTCGCAAAAGCCTTCTACTTTGATGCCGTCAAGTTCGTCTTGCGCCTTTTTCATTTCGTCAACTTGGCCTGCGGGCAATTCGCCTTCCGAGCACAAAACGTTTATTGAAAGTCCGGGGCCGGGAAATGGGTGTCGCATCACAAGTTGGTCAGAAAGGCCAAGCGCTTTTCCGATCGAGCGGACTTCGTCCTTGTACAAATCCTTTAGCGGTTCGATTATCATTCCTTTTTCAAGCAGCGCTTGGATTCCGGCCACCCGGTTGTGGTGGGTTTTTATCGTGTTGGAATTTTTTGTTCCGCCCGACTCGATGATGTCGGGATAAAGGGTTCCCTGCGCCAAAAGCCATTGGCTTTCGTCAAGCTTTTGCTCGGCCACAAACTGGTCGCGGACCGTGATGAAATTTTCGCCGACGGCCACGCGCTTTTTTTGCGGGTCGGTAAGGCCTGCGACCGCGGCCAAAAAGCTTTGGCTTGCGTCGCGCGCGATAAAATTTTCAAAGCCGAATTTTTTGTAGGCGGCCGCGACGGAGGCGCTTTCGTTCTTTCGCATAAAGCCGTTGTCGATGTGCAAGCCCAAAACTCTTTTTTGCCCCAGAGCCTTGTTCAAAAGCGCGAAGGCCACAGTTGAGTCAACGCCTCCGCTTAGGAACAAGAGAACGTTTTTGTCGCCTGAGTCGCGCTTGATCTTTTCCAAAATCGTGTTAAGGACAGTGGCCTGGTCCCAGTTTTTTTCCATTCCGCAATAGGCGGCGAAGTTTTCAAAGATTTGGTTTCCGCAGGGGGTGTCCTTTACCTCGCAGTGGAATTGGAGGCTAAAGCGCTTTTTTGAAAGGTTTTGCGTGGCGGCGTAGGGGCAGTCCTTTGTGCTTCCCACAACTTCAAAGCCGCCGCCCATTTTTAGAACGCCGTCCTGATGGCTCATCCAAACTTGCTGGCTTCCGCTGATTCCCTTAAAGAGCGGACAGGCGGACGCGTCGCCTCCAATTCCGTCGGCAAAGTTCAGCGTGGCAAAGCCAAATTCGCCCACGTCGGCTTTTCCGACCTTTCCGCCGTAGCCCTGCTGCACGATGTAGTGGCCGTAGCAAAGGCCCAAAATAGGAATGTCAAGATTCAATATTTGTGAGTTGAAGTCGGGAATTTTTTCGTCGTAAACGCTGGCCGGGCCGCCTGAAAAAACGACGCCCATTGCGTTTTTGAAAATGTCAACGCTTGCGGAAGGCAAGGCGATTTCTGAATAAAAGCCCAGCGCCCTAAAGCGCTTTGCAATCAAGTGCGCGTATTGGCTTCCAAAATCCAAAACGACGATTTTTTTGCGGTTGTTTGTGTTTTCCATTTATACATTATACAACAGTTCGCTTTGTTTTGCTAGTGGCTCGGTTCAAGTGGTGCTAGCCCAGCACCCTGTTCTTGCCCTCGCGCTTGGCTTGGTAGAGCTTTTCGTCGGCGGCTTTGATGAAGGCGTCCAAGTCGTCGATGGAATTTACCGGGCCGGACGCGCGGCCGCCGCTAAAGGTAAAGTCGCCGTTTATGGCGGCGGCGCAGTTTTTGATTTTTGTCAAAAAGTCGTCGGAGGAAAGGCGGGGAATCATAACGATGTATTCGTCGCCGCCATAGCGGAAGCAGTTTTCCGCGCCAAACTCCGCCTGCAAGATGCGGGCAAAGCGAACCAAAAGCTCGTCGCCGCGCGCGTGGCCAAATTTGTCGTTGTGGCTTTTAAAGTCGTCGATGTCGGTCAGCATCAACGTGATTTCGGAGCCTATCATCTCCTCAAAGCGCAATTTTAGCGCGGCGCGGTTTTTGAGCTTTGTCAGCGCGTCGGTAAGCGAGGACTCGCGCAAGCTTTCGGCAAGCGCGTGGTTCATAACGGTTTGTCGCGCGACCTTAAGGTATTGGTAGTAGCGCGCTATGTTCACTATTACAAAAAAGACGTAAAGAATCGGATAGTTGACGTTTGTCGCCGCGCTCACTCCGGCAACCTTGCCCATAAGCCAATAGAAAAACCAAAACGAAATCGTGATGAGCGCGACGGAGAAAATGGGACGCACCATGAAAATGCAGGCCAAGAGCAGTTCCAGCGTGACGAATACAAGAATCTGCTCCTTTAAGACATAGTCAAGGATTGAAACGTAAATCGCAAAGGCCGAAAGCGTCGTCAAGAAAATTCCGATTCTGACGGTCAACGCCCTATGCGAGAATCTTCCCATCTCGGCAGGATGCGTCATCACATACAAAAAAAGCTGGGCGGCGGCTGTAAAGAGCGTGACGTAGGCGATTCTATGGTGGAACATCCAGCTGTTGGGGATGGACGGGTCCAAGTGAACTTCAAAGCTGAATGAGATTCCAAAGCATATTATTTCCATAATCATGATGATTATCGAAATGACTCTGGAATTTCTTATGTTGGCGCAATCCAAAATGAATTGAATGTCGTCGCGAGGCTTTTCAATTCCTAAAACTTTTTTTACTGAAAAACGCATCGATTCTCCGCTCTAGTTTTTGACCTTTGGCGCCCCTTGTTTTACAGCTGCGGCGATGAAGTCACGGAATAGGGGGCCTGCCTTGTTGGGGCGGCTCTTGAATTCCGGGTGGAACTGAACGCCAACCATCCAAGGATTTCCCGGAACTTCGCAGATTTCAACCAAGTCCCGTTCCGGGTTTACGCCCGCGACAATCAAGCCGGCCTTTTTTAGGTCTTCCCGGAACTTGTTGTTGAACTCATAGCGGTGGCGGTGACGCTCCCAAATTGTCTTTGAGCCGTAAGCCTTTTCGGTCAGCGTTCCGGCGGCCACCGCGCATTCGTATTTTCCAAGGCGCAAGGTTCCGCCCAAAATTTTTCCGTTTTGGTCTGGCATCAAGTCAATGACAGGGTAGGGCGTTTCCTTGTTCATTTCTGTGGAGTTGGCGCCCGCCAAGCCCAAAACATTTCTTGCGTATTCTATGACCAAGATTTGCATTCCAAGGCAAATTCCAAAGTAGGGAACTTTTTTTGTCCGCGCGTATTTGGCGGCGTTAATCATTCCTTCTATTCCCCGGTCGCCAAAGCCGCCGGGAACTATGATTCCGTCGGCGTTCTTTAGACGGGCGGCAGCGGCCTTGTCGTCGGAAAGTTGTTCCGCGTCAACCCAATCTATTTCAACTTCCGCCTCGTTGTGAATTCCGCCGTGAACCAGCGATTCCACCACCGACAAGTAGGCGTCGTGAAGCTCAACGTATTTTCCCACCAGCGCGATGGTCGCCTTGCGCTTGGGGTTGTTGAAGCGGTCAACCATTTTGGCCCAGTCTTCCAAATGGGTTTGGCTTTCCTTTAGGCCAAGGACTTTGCAGACGGCCTTGCCCAAGCCTTCCTTTTCCATTTGAAGGGGAACTTCGTAAATTGACTTTGCCGTTAAGTTTTGAATCACGCAGCTTGACTCCACGTTGCAAAAGGCGGCCAAGCGCTCCCTGGTGTTTTGGTCAATGGCGCGCTCTGTTCGAAGCATTATGACGTCGGGCTTGATTCCCAATTCCTGCAATTCCTTCACGCTGTGCTGGGTGGGTTTTGTCTTAAGCTCGTCTGCTTTTTTCATAAAGGGAACAAGGGTCAAGTGAATGTAGCAGCAATTTTCCTCGCCCACCTTGTATTTCATTTGGCGAATGGCTTCCATAAAGGGAAGGGATTCAATGTCGCCCACCGTTCCGCCGATTTCCGTTATGATTATGTCCGCGCCTGTTTCGCTTGTGGAAAGAAGCATTCGGCGCAAAATTTCTTCGGTGATGTTGGGAATTACCTGAACCGTTCCGCCGTGAAAGCCGCCTTCCCGTTCCTTGTTGAGGACGCTAAGGTAAACGCGGCCGGCCGTGGTGTTGGAGCTTTGGCTTAAAGTTGCGTCGGTAAAGCGCTCGTAGTGGCCTAAGTCCAAGTCGGTTTCCGCTCCGTCGTCGGTGACAAAAACTTCGCCGTGCTGGTAAGGATTCATGGTGCCCGGGTCTATGTTCAAGTATGGGTCAAATTTTTGGTTCACCACTTTGTAGCCCCGGCTCTTTAAAATGAGGCCCAAGGAGGCCGCGGCGATTCCTTTTCCCAAACCGGAAACAACTCCGCCTGTGATGAAAATATACTTGGTCATAAGGCCTCCTAAAAGTCGGCGAGTTTTGGAGCGCGGGGATAGGGAATCACGTCGCGAATGTTTTCCATTCCGGTGACGTATCGGATAAGGCGCTCAAAGCCCATTCCAAATCCCGAATGGGGAACCGTTCCAAACTTGCGGAGCTTTAGGTACCAGTCGTAAATCGACTCGTCCATTCCCCGCCTCTTGATTTCGGCCAAAAGCTTGTCGTAGTCTTCCTCGCGCTCAGAACCGCCGTTAAGCTCGCCGATTCCGGGAACCAAAACGTCGCAGGCCTTTACGGTTTTTCCGTCGTCGTTTTGCTTCATGTAGAAGGACTTGATTTCCTTTGGATAGTTGTAAACCATCACCGGCTTTTTAAAGATTTGTTCGGTCAAATAGCGCTCGTGCTCGGTGGCGATGTCGCAGCCCCAATAGGGCTTGAACTCAAACTTGTCGGCGTGTTTTTCCAATTCCTTTATGGCGTCGGTGTAAGTGATTCTTTCAAAGGTGGAATTAGCCACATGCTCAAGTTGGGCGATGAGGCCTGGCTGGATTCTTTTGTCAAAGAATTCCAAGTCGGCGCGGCATTTTGTGAGCGCCCAGTTAAGAAGGTATTTGACGAAGTCTTCCTGCAAGTCCATGTCGTCGTCAAGGTCGTAAAAGGCCATCTCAGGCTCGATCATCCAGAACTCGGCCAAGTGGCGGGGAGTGTTTGAATTTTCGGCGCGGAAAGTGGGGCCAAAAGTGTAGACGCGGCTCAAGGCTGTGGCCAAAGTTTCGGCTTCCAGCTGGCCTGAGACTGTGAGCGAGGCCTTCTTTCCGAAGAAGTCCTTGGAGTAGTCCACGATTTTGTGCGCGTCCTCGACTTTCATTCCGCCCGCTCCGGCCTTTACGCCAAGCTCCGCAATTTTTTCCAAGCTAAGAGTTGTGACTTGGAACATCTCGCCCGCGCCTTCGCAGTCCGAGCAAGTGATTTCCGGCGCGTTGATGTAGACAAAGCCCCGCTCCTGGAAAAATGAATGCACGGCAAAGGCCATTTGGTTTCGCACGCGGAATACGGCGCCAAAGGTGTTTGTCCTGGCGCGGAGGTACGCGTTGTCCCGAAGGTATTCCATGGACATCTTGTTTTTTTGCAAGGGGTATTCTTCCGGCGGACATTCGCCCAAAACTTCAAGTTTTTCCAAAGTCACTTCAACGGCTTGGCCGGAAGCGGGGGAGGGAACCAAGATTCCCTGGGCGCGCACTGACGCTCCGGTGTTAAGCTTTTTGAGGGATTCTTCTATATTAGACGCGTCCGCGTTGGCGGAAGGGTTTGAGCGGTCAAAGGTGAGCTGAATGTTGGCGAAGCAGCTTCCGTCGTTCACTTGGACAAAAACCAAATTTTTTGAGTCGCGAACAGTGCGAACCCAACCGCAAACCGTGACGCTCCTTTTGTCCGGGGCGCTTGTGAGCAAATCCTTAATCAAGACTGGAACCATTTTTTTTCCTCTAAAAAAATAATGGAACATAATACTGCAAAAAAGGCGGAACTTCAAGGGGAGCCGCTCGTGTTTTTGCTGGCAAGACATTAAAATTTCAAGGATTCGGCAAGGCGGATTATGGCCATGCGGTTTTCGCCGCTCATTTTTTCCAAGGCTTCTATCAGATTTGCGTATTTGTCGTGCAACTGAATTTTTTTTGCGTCGCTTGTCAGCCTGTGGTCTGAATTTTTCTGCAAGGCGGCCGCCTCCTCTCCTAAAATTTGTTCTAGCGGAACTTGCAGGAATTTTGAAATTTTCAACCCCTTGTCCACTGAAGGCAGGCTTTCTTTTCTGTTTTTTCCGTTTGTGATTGTGGAGTAGGGAATTCCTGTCGCGAATGCCAATTCTTTAAAAGAAATTCCTTTGCTGTCCATTATGAATTCAACATTCTTCCAAAAAGGGCTCATGGCTTTAAGTTTACCATAAAGAGTTTTTTTGATAAAAAAATTGACTTAATTGAGTAATTATGCTACAATTGAGTAATAATTACATTTTTGGGTTTTAGCAAGGAGGAACTATGAAAATCAACAAGACGGCTTGCGTTGTTTTGGCCGCGCTTTTATTATGCGCCCAGGCCAACGCCGCTAAAAAAGTGAAAGAAACGCCATCTTCTCAAAAAGCTAAGAGCGTCGAGACTGTTCAGGAAAACAGCTTAAAGCGGAAGGTCGCCATAGCCCGATTTTCAAACGAGACGACTTACGCAAAAGGGGCTTTTTACGACAAGGAAAACGACCCGTTGGGAAAGCAGACCCTTGACATCCTTTCGGCCAAGCTCGCCGCAAGCGGAAAATTCATTCTATTGGAACGAAGCGACCTTGAGCTTATAAACGCCGAGCAGAATTTGAACGGAATCACGGCTCAAAAAATAGGCGCGGACTATCTTATAATCGGAAGCCTTACAAAATACGGCCGCAAGAACACCGGCGAGACAGGCCTTGTTTCCCGCACAAAGAGGCAGACAGTCGAGGCCGGCGTGTCAATCCGTTTGGTTGACGTTTCCACTGGACAAATCATTTATTCAGAAGAGGCGGAAGGAACGGCCGAAACGCAGACCAAGACAACTTTGGGCATGGGCGGACAGGCGGGCTTTGACGCGACGTTGAGCGACAAGGCCATTGACGCGGCCATAAGCCAGTTGGTCGAAAACATCGTGAACAACTGCATGGACAGGCCTTGGAAAAGTTACTTTCTTTCGGTCGATGACGATTCTGTAATAATTTCAGGCGGAAAGAGCCAAGGCGTAAGGGTTGGAGATTCCTTTGACGTTCTTGTTCGCGGAAAGAAAGTCAAGAATCCTCAGACAGGAATGATGATAGAGCTTCCTGGAACTGTCATTGGGGCCGTGACTGTTGTCATGTCAGGCGGAGAGGATCCTGTCAACGAATGGTCTATGGTGACTTTGACCGGAAAGGTGGACAAGAACAATCTTGGCGCCTACATAATTCAAGAGAAGGAATAGGAGGCTGTATGAAAAAGATTGTTTTCCGTTCCGCGTTCGCGGCTTTGGCTCTGTTGGCGGCGGCCTTGATTCTTTCAACCGCGCTTTTTTCCTGCATGAGCGCCACCACTGTTCGCCAAGGCCTTGAGAACGTGGCTTACTTGGAAATTATGGGCGACAAGAGCAAGTATCAGACAGTGACTTCCACAAAGTCAGGCGCGACTGAGTTCTTGCATTTGGTTCAAGTGGCGATTGACGAAGACGAGGCTTTTGATGCCGAAGTCAACTCAATAAAAAACAGGGCTGTCGAAAATGAATTTTCTTACAAAATTGCCACTGGAACCCATACGATTGAGATTTCTTTTGAAGGCCGCCGCGTTTTAAGGACTCAGATTTTTGTTTCCGCCGGCCAGACAAAAGTTATAAGCCTTCCGTAGAGAAGGACTTTGATATAGGTATTTTAGAGGAGGAATTATGAAAAAAATTCTTTGGGTCGGAATGGCGCTTTTTCTTCCGCTCTTTTTCGCAAGCTGCGCCACAACGACGACAAGGCAGCCGTCGATTTATAAGTGGTCGAGCTACACCAAGGACACTTACGATTACATCAAGTCCGGCGAGGAGGACAGCATCGAGACTGTCCTAAAGACTTACCAGTGGATCATCGACAATCAGACGGGAACTGTTCGAGAGACTGTTCCCCCTGGAGTTTGCGCCGACTACGGCTATTTGTTGGTCAAATCCGGCCGAGTTCAAGAGGGAAAGAAATTTTTGCTTAAGGAAAAAGAACTTTATCCTGAAAGCGCTCCTCTTGTTGACAGCGTTATCAAAATGATAGAGAGGTAGAGCCATGAAAAACAAATTTCTTTTGTCGCTTTCGGCCGTTCTTTTTTCGGCCATTCTTTTTTCTTGCGCGACAGGTTCAGGCGTTAAAAAATCTGAGGCTTATCCTGAGTTTTACGGCGAAAATCCGCCCGCCTCAATTTTGATAATGCCGCCTATAAACAAGACCAACAATGTTGACGCCAAAGACTACTTTTATTACACGCTTCCGGCGGCGCTCGCCAACTACGGTTACTATGTTTATCCGGCCCTTCTTTCAATGAACACCTTGCAGGAAAATTCCGCCTACGACGCCGAGTTGTTTTTGGAAGGAAACGTGACGCGATTCAAGAAGAACTTTGGCGCGGACTTGCTTTTGTTCACCACAATCACTGAATGGCAAAAGCATCCTGTTGGCGGCCATGTAGATGTCACGGTTGAATACGCCTTGCGCTCTACAACTACCGGCGAATTCGTTTATAGAAGGACCGGAACTTTTGACTGCGACACCTCGTTTAAGACCGGCCTTTCTGGCGGCGGAATCTTAGGACTTGTAGGCCTTTTGGCCGACACCGTTGGAACTGCCGTGAAGACTGCCGCCACCGACTACACCACTGTGGCTCGTTGCTGCAACTATCTGACTCTTTCAGACATTCCTTATGGAAAGTATTCCCCTGGATTTGGAAACGACGGAGAAAGCATGTCCGGCGTGAACCCAATAAAGACTTCGGCGAAAGTTTCGGGAGTCAGCGACTAGTTAAAAAATCCGAATCGACTTCAAGCCGCGCCTCCGACATTTGACGCGGACTTGAGAGGCGATTTTTTTTTGTTGGCGGATTTCGCTCAAAATTTGGAGACCGTTATGAATAGATTTTTACCTTTTGTTTGCGCCGCTGGCCTTTCGTTGTTCTTGGCCGGCTGCGCGTCAAACTACAAGGCTGTGTATAACTGGGACGCATATTCCACCCAGACATACAAGTATGTTGGCTCTTCTCCAAAAAGTGTGGGTAGAGCCTAAAATCATATTACGCCATGACAGC
>CALDIB010000037.1 GCA_937902125.1 uncultured Treponema sp. | reverse complement strand
GTCGCTATAATAGCGCGACTTAGAACATCGCATTTTCAAAGTTACCTCGAAAAACAGAAGTTTTTCGAGGTCCCCTTTAATGCGATGGAAGAAGCCGCCGTGCCGACCTGCTTTCGCAAAAAGGCATATACGAAGTCTACCACATGAACAAAAAAAGTTGGATTTCAATCATCATGGACGACAGCACGATGGACAAGACGATACAAGCCCTGTTAAAGGAGGCCTATACAAGCGTGGGCAAGTAAAGCGGTCAACGTTTTTTTCCCGAACGATGAAAATTGGCCGCCATCATTTCGTTTAAAAAAGCCTCCGCCGCCGGCGTGAACTGTTGCTTTCTGCGCCAAACAACATGCATCTCCGTTGTCAGTTCCGGCTTTAGCGGACGGAAACATAGTTGGGAATCAGGGCCTGTGTTCGCAAGGCCGTCAAAAGTAAGAAGGCAGCCTATGCCGTTTTGAACCAGCACTGTTCCGTTGTAAGACAAATCCAAGGTGGCCGCTATGTTCAATTTTTCAATGTCGTCGCCAAACCATTTTGGCAAGTCCGCGGCCAAGGCTTGGCGGGAAACTAAAATCGGAAGGCCCAACAAATCTTTTGGCGCGATGAATCTTTTTTGGGCCAGCGTTGAATCCTTGCGCATGACGGCGCCCCAGCGGTCAAGGGCGCGGGGAGTAAGGCAGTTGTATTTTTTTAGGTTGACGTTTTCAACAATGACGGCAAAATCAAACAGGCCGTTGTCAAGCTTTTCCAGCGCGCGCTCGCTGTCTCCGGCATAAAGGTGAAATTGAATTTTCGGACATTTGCGTTTGAGGGATTTTATGCATTCGGCAAGAAAGCTGATGTTTTTGGATTCAGCGCAGGCGATTGATACGTCTCCAATAATCTCTCCTTCTGAAAGGGAGTTAAATTCTTTGACTGTTTTTTCTGAAAGCGAAATTATGTCTTCCGCGCGTTCGTAAAGCAGGGCGCCGGCGTTTGTAAGCTTGACGCCTTTTCCGTTTTTGCTTCGTTCCAAAAGTTTTGCGCCAAGCTCTTTTTCCAAATCCATAATTTGTCGCGAAAGGGTGGGCTGAGTGACGTGAAGGGATTCCGCCGCCTTTGATATTCCTTGTTCCCGCGCCACCGCCAAAAAATAGCGCAAAAGCCTAAGTTCCATGGGTCTTCTCCTTATATGCTTTTTAGGCATATATTAGCATAGAAACAAAGTATTTGCTATATGTCATTTCTTTATGTATACTAAAAGAAATTCGCATTTTGGAGGAAAAAATGAAAGAACATTACACCTTTGAGCTTCCGCCTAATGTGGAGCGTTCTAAAGTTCGCTTTAAGAATCATTTTGGAATTGAATTGGCAGGCGACTTGTATTTGCCGAAAAGCGCCGCCAAAAGCGGAAATCCGGCCATTGCCGTAGCGGGGCCTTTTGGCGCCGTCAAGGAACAAGCGTCGGGACTATACGCGGCGAACATGGCCTCCCGCGGCTTTATTGCCCTTGCCTTTGACCCTTCGTTTACCGGCGAATCTGGCGGAGAGCCCCGCTATATGAACAGCCCCGACATCAACACCGAAGACTTTATGGCGGCGGTTGACTTTCTTTGCGCCAGCGAAAATATTGATTCAGAAAAAATCGGCATAATAGGAATTTGCGGCTGGGGCGGAATGGCGCTTAACGCCGCCGCCATCGACACTAGAGTGAAGGCTACTTTGGCTTCCACAATGTATGACATGAGCCGCGTTACCGCCAACGGATACTTTGACAGCGGAAACAGCGAAGAAGCCCGTTATGAAACCCGAAAGGCTCTTATGGCCCAGCGGCTTGAAGACTATAAAAGCGGCTCGTACAAACTTGGCGGCGGCGTTGTGGATCCCCTTCCCGATGACGCTCCTCAATTTGTAAAGGACTACCACGACTACTATAAAACGCCGCGAGGCTATCACGAAAGGAGCCTCAACTCAAACGGCGGCTGGAACATTACCGCCGCAACTTCGCTTTTAAACGCCAAGCTGCTTGCCTATTCCAACGAAATAAGAAGCGCGGTTCTTGTAATGCACGGCGAAAAGGCTCACAGCCGATACTTTGGCGAAGACGCTTTTAAGAACATGACTCAAGGCTCAAAATACGCCGGAAACAAAGAACTGTTGATTGTTCCCAACGCCAGCCACTGCGACCTTTATGACGGCGGAAAGGAAAATTTCATTCCTTGGAAAAAAATCGCTTCTTTCTTTTCAGAGAATTTAAGGGGAAGCCTATGAAAAAAAATCATTTTGCCGCCGCCCTTCTTTTTGCGATTTTGGCTTTTTCCGCCAACGCCCAAAATACCCGCAGGGCGAGCGTTTATTTTATTCGAGACATTTCCGCAGACAGCCTTGTAAAACTGTATGAAAGGACAGGAAAAAAACTTGAAGGCAAGGTGGCGGTTCAGCAAAGCATGGGCGAGCCGGGCGGATACCTTTTCATTCAGCCGGAACTTTCCGAAACGCTTGTGAAACGCCTTGGAGCCGTTTACATCAATTCAACAGGCGTAAGCGACACCGTAAGAATAAGAAAAGAAATTGCCGAAGAGCATGGATTCACCCGCGCGGCAAAAGTTGACGTCCTTGACGAAGACGGCGACATTGAGCTTCCTGTTTTGGGCGGAAAAATTCTTTCAAAAAATATTGTTGGCGCCCATATAAAAAATTATGACTCCCTTCTTGTCCTTACGCATTTTAAGGGCCACGCTGTGTCGGGAATTGGCGGTTCAATGAAAAATCTTTCAATCGGCGTTTCTTCTCCGGCGGGAAAGCGGCTCATCCATTCAGGCGGGCAAACCTCCGCCCGATACACCCACCGCGACCAAACGGCTTTTCTTGAAGCGAACGCCGAAGCCGCAAAATCAGTTGTGGATTATTTTGGCTCCCGCGTAGTTTATGTCAACTTTCTTTTTAAGTTGTCCAATGAATCCGACTACGGATCGAACAGGCCCAAGCCCGTGATTCCTGACATTGGAATTTTGGCTTCCACAGATCCGGTGGCTTTGGATCAAGCGTCCGTTGACATGATTTACGCCGCCAAGGGAAGCAAGCCCCTTACCGATTTGTTTGAGGCGAAAAACGGAATCCATTCGATTGAGTGGGCGGAAAAAATCGGCCTTGGCTCGCGGAACTATGAGCTTGCGGAAATAAAATGAGCCGCCGCCATAAGCGCCGCTAATAACGACATGCCAATTCCGCGGCTCTTGCAAGGCCTAAAAAGGCGGGGTATAATGTCGGAGTGAACGCCCGCAATTTGCCAGCGCTTTTAAAAGCCTTGGCCGACAAATATGAAAACAAGGATTTTTTGGCCGCCGACCCAAGCCAATTTATGCATCGCTTTTCTGAGCCTGTTGACCAGGAGCTTTTTGCCTTTGTGTCCGCGCAGCTTGCTTTTGGCAGGCGGGAACTTTTTATTGCCAAATTGAATTTGCTTTACGAGGATGTTGTCAAAAGCGGCGGCGGTTCCTTTTGCCTCTGGCTTTTGTCAGGCGCCTATAAAAAATTTTTTCCAAAAAGCCAAAAAAAATTCTACAGATTTTTTTCTTTGGCCGACATGAACGCCTTGTGCGGTCGCCTTGCGCAAATCGCAAAAAAAAGCGGCTCGCTGGGCGCCGCCGTCCGCGAAGCCTATGACAACGCCAACGGCCCCGATGCCGCCGACCATAACGCCGCCACGAATTTTGGGCTTGCAAAAAATTCTGGAAAGTCCGCGGCTATTGGGCTTGCGAAAAGCCCGCAAGAACTGCGTTTGGCGGCCGCGCTTATAAGCCTTTTTCCCGAAATAAAATGCGTTTCCCAAAATCCAAAGGGCGCCTGCAAAAAATTGCACATGTTTTTGCGCTGGATGGTTCGCCGAGGCTCGCCGGTGGATTTGGGCTTGTGGACTTGGGCAAGCGCCGCCGACTTGCTTGTTCCCTTGGACACCCATGTTTTGCAGGAAAGCGCCCGGCTGGGCCTGATTGCCCCAAACGCTCCGGCTTCCGCCAAAACCGCGATTGAGTTGACCAAAAAGATGGCCGAGGTTTTTCCCTGCGACCCGGCCCGCGCCGACTACGCGCTTTTTGGCCTTGGGGTGGACGAGGAAGGCTCCTAAAAGCGCTGGAAAGTCAAGGCCTTCCGCGATTTTTCTTGACAACTGTCATGCAATGCGGTCTGTTTTCTTATCCTGAATTTATTAACTGTGTCAAAATAACCCAATAACAAAAAAAAATTGACGCGCTTTGCGGAAAATTTGACCCAATTTTTCGCTTCAATTGGCGGAATTTCGGTCATATTTTATTTGCCGCCGCTGCAAGCGGGGGCTTTGCAAACCGTTTTTCGCAAGGCTTTTTGCTTTTTTTGGCTCTTTTTTCTTCCGGATTCTTTATTTTTTAAAAAAATTTCTTTTTTTCTTGAAAATTCCGCAAAAAAAAATGAAAATTGGCGCGATTCTTGCTATAGATATTGCGAAGCCTTGAGGCTCCATAAAAACAAAATTAAACGCGCTCGCCCAAAAAAGCGGCGCTAAGGAGATTGTTATGAACGAACTTTCACTTTTTAATTCACTTTTTGACAACGCCTTTGACTGCGCGATGCCGGACTACGGCTGGAAATCCGCCCGCCTTCCCAAAGTTGACGTGAAGGAAAACAAGGATTCTTACACCTTGCAAATGGATTTGCCTGGCGCCAGCGAAAAAGACGTGAACCTTGAAATTGACCACGGCGTTTTGACAATCAGTTCCGTCAAGACGACAGAAAAGGAAGAAAAGAGCGACAAAAAAGAGGAAGGCAAGTGGCTTATCCGCGAAAGAACCCAAAGCCAGTTTGCCCGCCGCTTTACTTTGCCCGACGACGTGGACGAGGAGAACGTCAGCGCCAGCTTTAAGAACGGCGTGTTGAACGTCGTGATGAACCGCAAGTCTCTTCCGTCGCCCAAGAAAATCGCGATTGAAGTGGCTTAAGGGCGGTCAAGGCGCGCTTCGCTTAAAGCCTTGACTCGCCCATTTTGCGGGTGTTTGGCAAGCATACACCCGCAATAAGCCGCTCGTGTTGACAAGGGCCGTTCCGCGTTTTGCGGGGCGGCTTTTTTTATTCGTCCTTTACAATCGCGTCGTCGGCGATGATGTCGCGGTTTTTCCAAGCCAAAAATGTTATTACGGTGCCGGCAAAAAGCAGGATGGCCCCGCCAATTCTGATGATTGTAAAGCCAGCGGAACTGGGCAAAAGGAACAAAACCACCGCCAAGGCCAGGCTTGCCGCTATTTGAATGACAAGGCGGCGGACGGGAAGGCCGTCTTTTTGCAGGGTCAGCGCGATGGGTATTTCCACAAGGGCGGCGAAAATCGAATAAAAGGCAAAGACGTAAATCATGCTTTGCCAAGCCAGTTGCGCCATTTTTAGGGGAAGAACCACGCACAAAAGGCCCACGACGATTCCCACGGCGCCGCGAATGTAGCACTGCGTTTTAAATTTTTTGTCAACGCTTAAGGGAGCCACGGAAGCCAGCGTGAAGCCTCCGTCAAAAACGGCGGAAATTCCCAAGACAATGACAAAAACTTGAACCATGGGCTCGGCGGCCAGGAGCATCATCAGGCCGACAATCGCGGTCATAATGCCCAAAAAATAGTTTGAATTGCTCATTTTTCCATTATATCACGCTTCGCGTGATTTTGCTATAGGAAATTCATCCAAGCGCCCGCAGTCGCGGGCTTTGCAATATCACGCTTTGCGTGATTTTGCTATAAGAAATTTATCCAAGCGCCCGCAGGCCGTAAAGTCGCCCTTGCAAAATTATTTCGTTTTTTCCTTGAATAATTGCGCGCGTTGGTGTATAATTATAAGGAACTTTTTAGGAGTCTTATTTGAGCAAGAGAATACTATTAGTGGGCAACAATGAACAAAGCTTTTTGATAAAGGCTCTCATAAAGAATTTGACAGGAGCTTTTTACGAAGTTTCCTTTTGTCCCCCGGAAAGCGCTTATATAATTCCCAGAATGACTTCGGAAGAAGCGCCTGAAATTTTAATTCTATACCTTGAGCGCTTGTTGGAAGACGGGGACAACGCCTTTTTCCAATGGGTCAACGAATACATTACCGGCGACGGAAAAAAATGCCGCTTGTATTTCATCGGAAATTCCGGCGAAATAAACATGGCCTATGAATACATTCAAAAGGAATACGTTAAGTACGCCTTTGAGCGGCCGGTGGAAATGCCGGAATTCCTAAAGATTTTGGAAAAAGACGGCGGCGACTATTCCTTGTCGGACGGCGTTAAAGAATACGAGCTGGATCCGGCAAAAAGAACCATTCTTGTGGTTGACGACGAGCAAGTTCAGCTGCACGCCATGGACCGCTGGCTTAACAAGTACTACAATGTCCTTACCGAAAAATCCGGCACAAACGCCATCGCGCTTTTGAGCCACTACAAGGTGGACATGATTTTGCTGGACTACGAAATGCCCGTTCTTTCAGGCCTTGACGTTTTCCAGTTGATAAAGGCGGACCCGGCCACGGCCAACATTCCTGTGGTCTTCCTTACCGCCAATGACGACAGCGACATTGTCCGCCAAGTCATTTCGGCCCACCCGGTTGGATACTTGCTTAAGAACACGCCGCCTGGAATTTTGGTTCAAAAAATCGCGGACATCTTTAAAAAGCTTGAAGACGCTAAAAAGCCCAAAAGACCCTTTTAGCGGCAATCGTTTGGAGGCGCCATGATTTCCATTGACACAGCCCACGGAATGGAATATTCCATGGACGACAAAGACATGTATAAAGACATGGTTGGCATTTTTGTGGAACAGCGGGATCAAAACGTCGCCGACATAAAAGCCGCCTTTGAAAGCAAAGACTGGGACAACTACCGCATCAAGGTTCACGGCCTAAAATCCAATTCCCGCTTGGTGGGCGGAATGGACTTGGGCAACTTGGCCGAAAAGTGCGAACACGCCGCCCGGGACAAAGACGAAACCTTGATTGTAAGCGAAACTCCCAATCTCTTTGAACTTTACAACCAAACGGTGGAAGCGCTCAAAGCCATAGATTTTTCCTCACTGTAACGGATAGTTTTAGAGGTTTCCTAAAACCGCGGGAAACGGCGGGGCCAGCATTGAACTTTAGGCATTTTTCTTTCCGCCACTTGACAAAATTTGCTTTTTTGTGATATTCTACTAAAACATTTGGAGCGATGGCAGAGTGGTCGAACGCGGCGGTCTTGAAAACCGTTGTACCGCAAGGTACCGGGGGTTCAAATCCCTCTCGCTCCGCATATTTGGAAGCGTGGTAGAGCGGTAATACGCCGGATTGCTAATCCGTGGGTTCCATTAGGGCCCGGCAGGTTCGACTCCTGTCGCTTCCGTTTTACAAGCTTCGCTTGTCCGAGATTGTAGCTCAGCTGGATTAGAGCGCCACCCTGCGGAGGTGGAGGTCGCACGTTCGAATCGTGTCAGT
>CALDIB010000036.1 GCA_937902125.1 uncultured Treponema sp. | reverse complement strand
GCTCCCGGTGGACTATGAGATATTCCAGGACGAGGAGGGCAAGCTGCGGGACTACGGCTTCCCCTACGTTGACAAGGCCATCGCCTGGTGCGAAAAATACGGCCTGAACCTGATACTGGACCTGCACAAGACCGCAGGCTATGTCTTTGACGACCCCACCTATGTGGGCTTTTTTGAGAGCGAGGAGTTCCAGGAGAGGTTCTATCAGCTCTGGGAGGAATTTGCCAGACGCTACGGGAACATCGGCAGCCGGGTGGCCTTCGAGCTGCTCAACGAGGTCACCGACCCCTCCTTCAGCCCTGCCTGGAACAGGATCATCCGCACGGTCATCGGACGCATCAGGGCCATAGCCCCTGAGGTGAAGATCCTGGTGGGGGGCTACTGGAACAATTCCGTGGACGCCCTTAAGGACCTGGAGGCCCCCTATGACGAGAACGTGATCTACAACTTCCACTGCTACGACCCCCTCCTGTTCACCCACCAGGGGGCGCCGTGGGTCGCGGGGATGCCCCACGACTTCCGTCTGTCCTATCCGCTCAGCTTCAGGGAGCACAACGACGCGGCGCGGAAGCTGGGCCTCACGGACTTCATCACGCCTGCTCCCGACGAGTCCGCCCTCTATGGCAAGGACTTCTTCGTCAGCAAGTGGCAGGCGGGAATCAAGGTCTGCCAGGAGCGGGGCGTCGCCCTCTACTGCGGCGAGTACGGCGTGATTGACCGCGCCAGCCCGGAGCAAACGCTGGCCTGGTACAAGGACATCAACGCCGCGTTTAAAAAATGCGGAATCGGCCGCGCCGCTTGGAGCTACAAGCTTATGGACTTTGGCCTTAGCGACGAGCGCATGAAAGGCGTTGTCGGCGAATTGGTGAAGTGTCTCTGATGGAATACAAATTTTACGGCTGGCAGGGCGCGGATTGCGCTCCGGTAAATCCGGCCTATTCAAAAATAAAAAATCCCCGGCAGCTCTACGATTTGCTGTCTGGAATTTGGAGCGCCCAAACTTGCGCGCCGCGAATGAGGCAGGACTGGACGCCAAAGAACAAGACGCTTGGCCAGTGCTCAATCACGGCTTTTTTGGCGCAAGACATTTTTGGCGGAAAAGTCTACGGCATCCTTCGCGACGGCGGAAACTACCATTGCTACAACGTTGTTCCCACCGCAGGCGGCGACCGCCTCTTTGACCTTACAAGCGAGCAGTTTGGCGGCGAAAAGCTTTGCTACCAAAAGAACCCGGAACAGTTCCGCGAGGTTCACTTTGCCAAGGAAGAAAAGCGCCTGCGCTACGAAGCCCTTAAGGCGGAACTGGAAAAAGCGCTTGGACTATAGGCCGCCCCATGCAAGCCAAGACCTATATCGCGATTGACCTAAAATCTTTTTAAGCCTCGGTTGAATGCCGCGAGCGCGGATTGGATCCGCTAAAGGCAAAGCTTGTTGTGGCCGACAAAAGCCGCACAAGCAAGACGATTTGCCTTGCGGTGAGCCCCGCGCTAAAGGCTTACGGGTTTGGCGGACGTTGCAGGCTTTTTGAGGTTGAGGCCAAGGCGCGCGAGGTAAAGCGGCAGACCGGAAAGGATTTGGAGTACATAACTGCCGTTCCGCGAATGGCGCTTTACATAAAGTATTCCACCGACATTTACAACGTCTACCTAAAATATTTCGCGCCCGAGGACATTCACGTTTATTCGATTGACGAAGTTTTCATCGACGCGACAAGCTACCTTGCGCTTTACAAGACAGGCGCGCGCGAGCTTGCGGTAAAAGTCATCCACGACGTTTTGGACGCGACAGGAATCACGGCCACGGCTGGAATCGCGCCCAACCTTTACTTGGCAAAAATCGCGATGGACATTGTGGCAAAGCATATTCCGGCGGACAAGGACGGAGTGAGAATCGCGGAGCTTGACGAAATTTCCTACAGAAAAAAATTGTGGAGCCACAGGCCGCTCACCGATTTTTGGAGGGTGGGGAACGGAACCGCGCGCAGGCTTGAAAAATATTTTTTGAACACGATGGGAGATGTGGCTCGCCTTTCGCTAAAGAACCCCAAGCTTTTGTACAAGGAATTTGGAATTGACGCGGAGATTTTAATCGACCACGCTTGGGGCGTCGAGCCTGTGGGAATGAAGGAAATCAAGGGCTACAAGACGCAAGCCAAAAGCCTTGGAAGCGGGCAAGTCCTTCACGAGCCGTACGACTACGAAAAGGCAAAAATCATCGCGCGCGAAATGGCCGAGCTTTTGGCGCTGGATTTGTTCAAGAAAAAACTTGTGGCGAATTCCATCGCGCTTTACATAGGCTACGACGCGCAAACTTTGGGCAAGGACGATTTTGACGGCGAAGTGGTCTACGACTATTACGGCCGCCCCGTTCCAAAGCCGGCCGGCGCGAGCCTTTCGCTTGGAACGCACAGCAATTCCTCAAAACTGATTGTGGAAAACTTTGTCTCTCTTTTTGAACGGATCGCAAATCCCAAATATCTTGTCCGCCGCGTGAATGTTTGCGCAAACAACACGATTCCAGAAAGCCGGCGCGAGCCAAAATCTTTTTGCCCTTTTCCGCCCTGACCGGCTTTGACGAAGTCCTGCAGAAAACGCTGCAAAAGGAGCTGGCCGCGATGGAGGAAGGGGGAGAGTGAAGATCATTATCTCTTTAGCGGGCTTTACATTACGCTCGCGCCAAGCAAAACCTCGGCGGGAATGTGAAGGCCTGTGACAAGCTTTCGTATCATCGCTATGCTTAAAGAGCGCTTTCGGGAAAATACTTCGGAGACTCGCGACTTGCTTCCAAGGTATTGAACCATGTCCTCGTTGGAAAGCCCTTCTTGTTCCATTCTGAATTTAATCGCGGAAATTGGGTCTGGCGCTTCAATTGGAAAATGTTCTTTTTCGTAAAGTTCGACGAGCGCCACAAGAAGTTCCAATTCGTCAGATTCAGCGGTCCCTTTTTTTGCGTCAAAAATCTCGTCGATTCTTTTTAGGGCGTTGTTGTAATCCGTTTTTGTTTTTAGCAGCTTATTGTATGACATTACGCTTCCTCCGCATTGATATTATCATACTCTGAATGAGTTCCAACAAATCTTATGAACACAGTTTGCGAATCATAATTTACTCGAACAATCAATCGGTGTTTGTTTCCGCAAATATTAAAGACAACGCGATTATTGGCCAAAAAGCTGGCGGAACGATATTTTTCTTTTATGTTGGCTGGACTTGTCCACCGCGCTTTTTGGGCTTCGGCAAACCACGCCTTTAACGGCTGTTCGGTTTCTGGCGTCCTTTTCCAATAGTCGCGCAATGTCTTTCGCGAAATTACATGCACGATATTATTATAGTTCCCAAAATGGGAATTTGTCAAGCGTTTTTTCGCGAAAAAATATTTTTCCCGGTGACATTCTATGACACCCTGACTGTGGTATAATGGATTGTGTAAGGAGGCAGGATATGCTCGTTTTAATTGTGGTTGTAGCGATTGTTCTTTTTGCTATGGGCGGAGCGGGCGCTCAGGATAGGGGCGGCTCCAAAGACGATTATGGATACGAAGATTTTTCTGACGGCGAGCGCTACGATTACGACTATGATGGGTATAGGAGCGACGATTATAGCGGTTACGGCGATTCGCGCGGCCTTTACGAACGCTTCCAAGACGGAACTTCCAGCAAGTCGGACATGGAGCTTTTGATGGAAGACGACGACATCCGCGAAGAATTTGTCGAGTACGGGGATTTTTAGGAGAGGCAGGAAAATGAACGCATTCATCTTGCGCTGGAACGCCTTGCCGAATTGACGGAGGAATGAAATGCTTTACACTTCGTCTTACAATAACACTGCAACAAAAAGGAATTACAAACATTCCCGCTGATGCAATCAAATGCCGCGAAAATGACATTCATTCAGTTGTCTTTCCGCTTATCTCCGCAGGAATTTTTGGCTGCCCGCTTTATGACGCCTGGGCTCAAGCAGTTTACGCTTGCAAAAATTTTATCAATAAAAATCAATATTATAATCTGGACATTGTCTTTGCCATTCCAGAGGAAGAAAAACTAAATGCTGGAAAAGAAGTTTTACGGAAAGAATTTCCAGAATTAAATCTTTAAGTCTCCGTCAAGAAAATTCGCTTTGCCCGCGGCTCGCTTGTCCTAAAAAAGACGATTGAAGGCCGGCGAGTCGGCCCAGGACGCGCTGGTTCGCGAAATCCGCGCTCTTGCCAACGATTCTATGAAAAACAATTGATTTGGCTGATTATAGAATCTGTCTATAGCCAGCCATTTTTATTTTGTATTAGACATTGAAAGCGCGATTTGCTATATTTTCCCATAAAAAATGCGGAACGCCGCAACGCTCAGTTGACTAAAAAGATTAGAGACTGATTTCAATTTTTTGGTTGAAATCAGTCTCTAATTTTATATGGAGGCAAGCTTTGAAAGTCAAAGATAGTTTTGAAAAATTAAATGATTCTGACGGCTTTAAAAAAACTGAAGAAAAAGCAAGGCCTCTGTCAACTTTTTGGCTGGCTATTGGAAATTTGCGCCGACGGCCATCAAGAAGCGTTGCTCTTGCGTCGTTAGCCGCGATAGCGGCCTTTGTCTTGTTCGCTTCAACAATTTTAGCCGCTGGAATGAAAAACGGTCTTGGCTCTTTAAAGGCTCGACTGGGAGCGGATTTGCTGGTTGTTCCTGTCGGCTATGACAAAGGTTTGGAAGGAATTCTTTTAAAAGGCGAGCCAGCTTATTTTTACTTTGACAAAGAGGTGGAGGAAAAAATCAAAGGGGTTCAAGGCGTCAAAGAAGTTTCGGCGCAATTTTTCTTAACATCTGCCAATCAAGATTGTTGCGCCGTTCCGGTTCAGTTCATTGGCTTTGACCCTAAAAGTGATTTTTCAATCCAGCCGTGGATTGAAAAATCTTACAGCAAGTCTATAAAAGATGGCGAGCTGGTAATAGGGCGCGACATCACGCTTGGCGAAAATCGCGAGTTGAGATTCTTTGGCAAAAATTATCTTGTCGCGGCGACGCTCGAAAAAACCGGAACAAGTTTGGATCAAGCTGTATATGCGAATATGAACACGCTTTTTGATTTGTTTGCCGCGGCGAAAGACAGGGGTCTTAAGTTTACTAAAAATATTGATCCGACAAAATCCATTTCAAGCGTTCTTGTTCGCCTTGAAGACGGCTTTACCGCTGATGAAGTGACCCACAACATTCGCGCCTCTTTTGACGGTCTTCAAGTGATTAAGTCAAAAAGCATGGTCAGTTCATTGGCGGGCAACATGCAAATTTTTATCGTTTTTTTGTACGTGTTTTCAGCGCTTTTTTTTGTTGCCGCGCTAATTTCACTTTTTGTAGTCTTTTTGCTTTTGGCGAATGAACGAAAAAAAGAATTCGCGGTTTTGCGCTCGCTTGGCGCATCGTCAAAAAAATTGGCCGCTCTTGTGTTGGCTGAATCTGCGTTGGTTTGCGCGATAGGAGGCGTGGCGGGAACGGCGCTTTCGGCGGCGGCGATCATTCCTTTTAGCGCCTTGATTGCAAAGGCATTGCGTCTTCCTTGTCTGCTTCCCTCGGTTTGGACAATTTTTGTGTCAGCGCTGCTTTGCGTTGGACTTTCCTTGGCCTTGGGGCCCGCGGCCGCCGCGCTTGAGGCTGTTCGCGCTGGCAGGCGTGAGCTGATTTATTTGATTAAGGATGGCGAATGATGGCTTTGCTTGAAGTAAAAAATCTAAAAAAGGAATTCCGGCGGAACGGAAAAAGTTTCTTTGCCGTTGACGGCGTTGGCCTTTCGCTTGATAAGGGAGTTTTTGCCAGCGTCATGGGGGAGTCCGGCAGCGGAAAAAGCACGCTTCTAAATTTAATCGCGGGCCTTTTGCTTCCAACTAGCGGCGAGGTTTTGATAGACGGAACGAATCTGTCGCTTTTGAATGACAGCGATTTATCCGCTTTTAGAAATTCGTCTGTAGGGCATATACCGCAAGGCTTGAGCCTTTTGGCGAATCTCAACGCGCTTGACAACATTCGCTTGCCTTTTTTCCTTTCCAAGCGAAAGGGAGATCCTTCGTCTGAAGTGCGAAAGCTTTTGCGCCTTTTGGGAATTGAAGGCTTGGCGCTAAGCTATCCAAGCGATTTGTCAGGCGGAGAGGCCAAGCGCGCCGCGATTGCCCGCGCCTTGATAAATAAACCCGCGCTCATTTTGGCCGACGAGCCTACTGAAAACCTTGACGCGGATATCGCAAAGGAAATTGTGTCCCTTTTTAAGACCGTTTCAAAAGAAGGAACAGCCGTTTTGATGGTGACCCATGATGAGCGCTCGGCGGCTGAAGCGGATTGCCGTTATTTTATGAAAGGCGGCCGTCTTTTTAATGGAAAATAAATTCGCCGTCGGCGGTTTATGAATAAAAATAATTTAGGAGAGAGAAGATGAAAAAAACAAGAACAATCGCGATTGCGGCAATAGCGGCTTCGCTTGCCATGGTTTCGTTTATGTCGTGTTCAAAGTCAAAGAAGGACGGCGGCGCGTATAAATACGGAAAGGTCAACATTCCCGGAAAAGACGGAGCGCTTTGCGGAGCGCCGATTTACATTGCCTATGAAAAAGGTTTTTTTGCGGATGAAGGATTTGACGTGAACCTTATTTCGGCGGACACTGAAACCAGAAAGATTGGACTTAACAATGGAACAATTCCGATTGTAAACGGCGACTTTCAGTTTTTTCCGTCAATCGAAGAGGGCGTCAATGTAAAAGTCGTTGACGGACTTCACAACGGCTGCATAAAATTTGTTGTTCGCCCTGATTCCAACATCAAGAGCGTTAAGGATTTGAAAGGAAAGAAAATCGGCGTTGATGAAATCGGCGGCACACCGCACCAAGTGGCAAGCCTTTGGCTTGAGCAGGCTGGAATTTCCGCCTTGCAAAAAGACGGCGAAGTTTCTTTCCTTCCGTTTGCAGACGGAAACCTTGAGCTTGAAGCGCTGTATAGCGGCGAGCTTGACGTGGCGGCCATGTGGGATCCTCTTGGAAGCGTCGCGGAAAAAGCTGGAAAAGTTAAGGTTATCTTTGACCTTTCGACCGACCCTGCCTTTAAAGGAAAGTATTGCTGCTTCCTTTACGCGTCGTCAAAATTGTTAAAAGAAAAGCCCGAAGAAATCGCCGCTCTTTTGCGCGCCTATAGAAAAGCGCAGGATTGGATTAGCGCCAATCCAGAGGAAACGGTTGACATCATAATAAGCGGAAAATATTCCTTGATTGAAGACAAGGAGTTGGCTGTCGAGCTTATCAAGAGTTATGAGTATCCATCTAAGGCGGCGCGCCATGCAGGCAAGCAAAACGTTGAGTCTGACGTGGAATATTTTGTTCAGGCGCTTTATGACATTGGATATCTAAAGAGCGAGCCAAAGGCTTTCTCAAAAAAGATTTACGCAAAGGTTGATGTCGATTGCTGTTCTTAAGGTTTGGAGTTAAGTTATGAGCGTTGTTGACAACAGGCGTCTTCCTCAAGGCGCTTCGCGCAAGGCTAAGTTTTTTGCAGTCATAGCCTTTACGATTCTTGGCTTTGCGATTGCGATTATAGGAAATTACGCAGTTCCTCAAATCGCTTTTGGCGTGACAATTGAAGATTACGCTATTGGCAAATTTACGCTCAATATGAACGGCGCTTACAGGTTGGTTCTTGCAGCGACGGCTTTCGTGTATCTGGCGCTGGGCTTTTATTCCTTCTTTGATAAGGAGAGAAGAAAAAAGTACAGAAAGCGCGCTCCGTTTAGATTCGTGATGGGCATGGCTCTGTTCGTTTGGGATTTGCTGGGGACAAAGCTTTTGATTTTGCCCCAGCCGTTTTTCCCTGGCCCTGCGGGAATTGTCAGAGCCTTTCTCATGGAAAGCGAGTTTATATGGCAGAACACCCTGTATTCGCTCAGGCTTTTTTCAGCCGGATTTTCGATTGGCGTTATTTTTGGAGTTGGAACTGGAATTTTGATAGGTTGGTTTCCAAAGGTTTACTACTGGCTTTCACCCGTTCTTAACGTGACTGGGGTGATTCCAGCGGTGGCTTGGATGCCGTTCGCCCTGACTCTTTTTCCGACTCCATTTGTGGCGGCGGTATTTTTGATTGTAATAAGCGTTTGGTTTCCAGTCGCCTCCCTTACCGCGATGGGAATCCAAAGCGCTCCCAAGTCGCTGTTTGAAGTGGCCCGCACTCTTGGCGCAAGAACGCCTGCGCTCGTTCTTTTTGTCGCCGTTCCGCACGCAATGCCGCATATCTTTACCGGAATAAACACGGCGAGCGCATTTGCGTTCACTACGCTTGTAATGGCAGAGATGATGGGGCAGCCCGGCGGCTTGGGCTATTACATCAACGCTTCAAAGGTTTGGAGCGCGTATTACAAGGTTTTCGCCGCTATTATCGTGATGGCTATTTTGTTCAGTTTGATTTCCGCGGTCATCAAGTTGATTGAGTCGAAAGTTTTGAGATGGCAGAAGGGGTTCTTAAAATGAGCGAAACGATTTTGGAAATAAAAGGAGTGAACAGGATATATAGGGATGAGGAGACCGTGGTTCAAGTTTTGAGCGACGTTAATTTGTCTGTAAAGAAAGGCGAGCTTGTTTCAATCATCGGTTTGTCGGGATGCGGAAAGACAACTTTGCTGCGCCTTATAGCCGGCCTTGACAAGCCGCAGTCGGGCGAGCTTCTTTTGAACGGCGAGCGCATAACAAAGCCTTCGCCGTCGCGTGGATATGTGTTTCAGAGAGACGGCTTGTTTCAATGGCTCACTGTGGAACAAAACATAGCTTTTGGATTAAAGGCGCGGCGAGTGTACAAACAAAAAAAGGACAAGGTTGCCGAATACATTTCGATGATAGGCCTTGAAGGCTTTGAAAAGTCATTTCCCCACCAGATAAGCGGCGGAATGGCGCAGCGTGTGGCGATAGCGCGCTCTCTCATCAACGACCCGGACTTGCTTTTGCTTGACGAGCCTATGGGCGCCTTGGATTCTTTCACTAGGGCCGACATACAAGACAAGCTTCTTGAAATAAAGCGCAAGGGAGGAGTCACTATGATTTTGGTGACGCATGACATAGACGAGGCGATTTACTTGTCTGATAGAATTGTCATTATGACCCCACGCCCAGGCCGAATAAGCGAAGTGCTGGAAATAAAGTTTCAGCAGCCAAGGCACAGGGGCGCGACAGAATTTTTTGCCGTGAGAAGAAGCATTTTGGAAAGATTCCATTTGGCGACAGCGATGCCTGAGCCGGAATACCAAATATAAAAAAATTTATATCAAGAAAAAAGGAGAATTTTATGAGCGACTACAAGTTTGACACATTGAAGGTTAGAGCGGGCTATGATTCAAGCCTGCACAACAAGTCGGTGGCGGTTCCGGTTTACGCGACTGCGGCCTATGATTTTGACAGTCCTGACCACTTTAACAGAATCAGGGCCGGCGCTCAGGCGGGCTTCCTTTATTCGCGCGTGGCCAATCCCACTGTCGCGATTTTGGAATCGAGAGTCGCCGCGCTTGACGGAGGCGTCGCTGCCATAGGGCTGGCTTCCGGAATGGCCGCGGTAAGTTATTCGATTATCGCCGCGACAGGCGGACACGGCCGGGTTCTTTCCACAAAACAAATTTACGGCGGAACATTCGATTTGCGCGAGGATGTTTTTCCAGACCTTGGAATAGAGTTTGACCTTGTTGACCATGACAGTCCAATTGAAGAATGGGAAAGCGACATTCGCGAAGACACGAAGGCGATATTTGTGGAAAGCGTTTCTAACCCGGGCGCGCGCCTTTTGGACATTGAGGCCTTGGCCGCGCTTGCGCATAAGCATGGCATTCCGCTGATTGTTGACAACACTTTCGCCACGCCATACCTTTTTAGGCCGCTTGAGCATGGCGCGGATATCGTGGTTTATTCGGCGACAAAGGCCTTGAACGGCCATGGGAACGCGATTGGCGGCGTTATTGTTGAAGGAAAGGCTTTTTCGTGGTCAAAGGAAAAGCATCCGCAGTTTTACAAGCGCCATTGGGTCGCGCGAGACTTGGACGACAACGAGCGAAGCTTTGCGGAAGCCTTTCCCAATTTCCCCTTTGTGGCCTTTGTAAGAACAAAACTTTTGGCCTACCTTGGCGCGGCGTTAAGCCCCTACGAGGCGCAACTTATTTTGATTGGCCTTGAAACGCTTTCAGAGCGCGTTTCAAAGCAAGTCGCGAGCGCAAGAAAAATTGTAGCCTGGCTTGAAAGCCGGACGGACGCAGTTTCTTGGGTGAACTATCCTGAGGCCAAGAACAGCCGCTACGCCGAGCTTTCAAAAAAATATTTCCCAAAAGGCCCAGGCTCTGTGTTCTCATTTGGGTTTAAGGGAAACGACAAGCAGATTGCCGCGCTTCTTTCCGAGACAAAAATTTTTGGCTATCAGGCGAATGTCGGCGACGCGAAGTCTTTGATTGTAAACTCGCCAAAGACAACGCATGGCGAACTTAGGCCTAAGCAGCTTGAGGATTCTGGAATACTTCCTGAAACGATAAGGCTTTCAATCGGGCTTGAGGATGCCGATGACTTGATAGCCGACCTTGAACACGCCTTTAAAAAAGCGGGCTTTTAGGGGGAGCTTTGACTTTAGAAAAAGATTTAAAAGACAAAAGCAACATTGACGCCGCCTTGGCCAAGGCAAAAGAAATAATAAGCCAAATAAAATACGGTTCTGTAAGCCTTGTCGTTCAGGACGGCATTGTGGTTCAAATTGAAAGCAACGAAAAATTCAGGCTAAAGTAAGGAGATCTTATGGCGAATTTTGACACGATAAGAATCAGGTCCGGCTACAAGTCTTTGGAACACAATTGGGCGGTTCAGCCTCCAATTTATCAAACCGCGTCGTTTGATTTGGGAAGCCTTGACCGCGCGCAAGCGTTGTGGGGCTTGGACATTGAAGACTCGATTTATACAAGAATCGGAAATCCAACCGTATCCGTTTTGGAAAGGCGCGTCGCCGCCCTTGACGGCGCTCACGGCGCTTTGGCCTTGTCTTCGGGAATGGCGGCCATATCGTATGTCATTTTGGCGCTGACAGAAGGCGGCGGAAATGTAATCGCTCCCCATTCCCTTTATGGCGGAAGCGAAGACGCGTTTTCGCATTTTTTTCCAAGGTTCGGCGCGAACATAAAATTCGCGAAGGACCGTTTTGACATAAACTCTTTCCAAGCGGAGATTGATGAAAGGACGCGCGGCATTTACATAGAAAGCATTTCAAATCCGAACGCCGAGCTTTACGACATTGAGGCCTTGGCCGCGCTTGCGCATAAGCATGGCATTCCGCTGATTGTCGACAACACCGTGGCAACTCCATACCTTTTCAATCCGTTTGAACATGGCGCTGACATTGTGATTTATTCCGCCACAAAAGGCTTGGGCGGCCACGGAAACGTCATCGCAGGCCTTGTTTTGGAGAGCGGAAAATTCAATTACAGCAAGGAAAAATTTCCTCAGCTTTACGAAAAGTCCTACAAAATAAAAAGTCGCGCGGGAAAACTTCGTTCTCCATTTGACGTTGATCCAAAAGGACCGCTCTTGATTCATCTAAGGGCGTTCTACTTGGAATTTATCGGAGCGGCGTTAGGGCCTTTTGACGCCTTTCTTGCGTTGCAAGGAATTGAAACTCTTTCTGAAAGAATTTCCAAGGAATGCCAAAACGCCGCGAAAATCGCCGCTTATCTTGAAGAAAAGAACGAAGTGGAGTGGGTGAGTCATCCGAGCTTGAAAAAAAGCCCTTTTAGAAAATTGGCCAAAAAATATTTTCCAAAGGGCGCGGGCGGAATCTTGTCGTTCGGCTTTAAAGGCACTGAAAAGCAGCTTGATAAATTCATAAGGCGCTTGAATTATTTTTCATACCATGTGAATATAGGCGATGTTCGCTCGCTGATTGTGAATCCGCCAAAAACAACCCATGCGGAAATGGACGAGGCTCATTTGCATGACGCGGGAATCAACGTCAATACTGTGCGAATTTCAGCAGGCCTTGAGAGCGCGGACGATTTGATTTCTGATTTGGAGCAAGCCTTTGCCTATGTCTTTGGAAAATGAAATTGTCATTTCTTTTGCGACCGCTTCAGATTTAGACGATTTGCATGAAATAGAAAGTCTTTGCTTTTTGGAAGGCAACGCGGCCAGCAAAGAAGCGTTTTTATACAGACTTGAAAATTTTCCGTCTTGGTTTTTTAAAGCGACCCTTTCTGGAAAAATCATAGGCTTCATAAACGGCTGCTCTTCAAGGCAAAGATTCATCACAGACGACTTGTTCAAGGCGGACATGCCGTATGACGAAAAGGCCGAAAATTTTCTTATATTTGGCCTTGCGGTTCATCCTGAATTTAGAAACAGGAGCGCGGCAAAAAAACTTATGAACACTGCGCTTGAATTTGCGCGGGCTAGAAAAAAGCGCCGCGCGGCGTTGACTTGCGAGGAAAGGTTGATTCCTTTTTACGAAAGCTTTTCCTTTAAAAATGTTGGCGTGTCGAAGTCCTGCATTGGCGGCCTTAAATACTTTGACATGGAAATCGCTCTTTAGAGATCGGCAAAAAAAAACGGAAGGCAAAAGCCTTCCGTCGTTGCGCGATACTGGAATCGAACTAGTGACCCCAAGCGTGTCATGCTTGTACTCTAACCAACTGAGCTAATCGCGCAAAACGTTTTACAGTATCACAAAAAAATCACTCTTGTGTCAAGGGCTTTTTCGCGCTAAAATAAACTAGCGGCAATAAAATTGCAGGCGCGCCAGTAAGCGTTTGCTAGCCGCATACGGTCGGGCAAGCCCACCGTTTTGCTAAGTTGAAATTATTTACTTGCGCTCTTGCGAGCGCTATGCAATAAGCGGCAACATTCGCCCTTGCTAACCAGCGCGGGCGAACAGCCGTATCGATTGGAGAAATTATGACTATTTGCGATTTTGTAAAATATATTGGCGTGGACGACCACGAAATTGACTTGCCACGAGATTGACTTGTTTGAAGGTCAGTTTGAGGTTCCCGGCGGAATGGCCTACAATTCCTACGCCGTAGTCGGCCAAAAGGTTTGCGTCATGGACAGCGTGGACGCGAATTTTGTCCAGGCGTGGCTGGGGAACATCGAGGCGGCGCTTGGCGGCAAGGCTCCGGACTTTCTTGTGGTTCAGCATATGGAAATGGATCACTCGGCGGAAAAAAGCTAAAGTTCATCTCCGCGCCGAACGTCCACTGGCCCGAAGTCGTGATGACTTACGACGAGGCGGACAAGATTCTTTTTAGTGCGGACGCTTTTGGAAAATTCGGCGCGCTTGACTACGACGACCCCGAAGGCTGGGACTCGAGGCCCGCCACTACTATTTTGGAATCGTCGGAAAATTCGGCGATTCAGTCCAGGCCTTGCTAAAAAAAGCCGCGGCCTTTGACATTCAAAAAATCTGCCCCTTGCACGGACCTGTCCTTGACAAGGACTTGGGCCGCTACATCGAACAGTACAACACTTGGTCCAGCTATGGCGTGGAAACTCCAGACGTTGCCGTGGCCTACGCTTCGATTTACGGACAAACGCGCGAGGCCGCGCAAAAGCTCGCGCAAATCCTTAAGGACAAGGGCTGCCCAAAAGTGGCGCTCTTTGACTTGGCGCGCGAGGACATTTACGAATGCGTTGAGGACGCCTTTAGGTACGGAACTCTTGTCATCGCCTCGCCGACCTACAACGGCGGAGCCTTTCCGGCCGTGCGCGAGTTCATTCAGCATTAGTCCCGCGCCTTGAGGTTAGTGGAGCGGCCATCGCTACGGTCATCGACGCGCTGGGCATTGACACAAAGCCCTACGACAAATTTATGTCCCACGAGGGGGTTGTGGCCCGCACTGTGATGCTGTGAGAGGGTTGTGGCCCGCACTGTGATGCTTGACAAAATGCTTAAAGAGCGGCTTGAAAAAAATCCCCAAAGCGTTGTGGCAAACCTTGGATGCGGCTTTGACAACCGTTTTGAGCGGGTGGACAACGGAAAAATCTTATGGTTTGACATCGATTTGCCGGACAGCGTTGCCGCCAGAAAAAAGGCTTTTCCCGAAAGGGAGCGGGTGACCATGCTTCCCGGCGACGTCCTTAAAAAGGATTGGACAGAAAACATTCCCAAGGACAAAAATTTGATTTTGCTTGCGGAAGGCTTGTTCATGTATTTCACTATGGAAGAAATAAAGCGCCTGCTTGAAAACATAAAAGCGGCCTTTGCCCACGGAACCCTCATCGCGGAACAAAACTGCAAGATGATGGTGAAAAACCAAAAGTACCACGACACCGTAAAAAGTACAAAGGCCGTCTTTAAAAGCGGAACTGATTCAGGCCAGGAGATCGCCGACCTTGTTCCCGGCTTTAAGCTTGTGGAAGAGCGGAGCTTCAACGAGGAAATGAAAAAGCATTCGATTAGGGGAAAGCTTTTCGCGGCGCTCTTGCCAAAAATCAACGACCGCTGGGCCGTCTTTGAATGGTAGAGCCGGGCCGCCGCCATAAAAGGTCCGCCTTATATATCTTGGCGCTTGGGCGGCGGCGCGGTTGAAATTTTATGGATTTTGCGCTAGTGTGTTTTCATGGCTTACGAGGTTACGGCGACGCGCCGAAGGCCGCAAAGATTCGAGGACTTGATTGGACAAGAATTTGTGGCGGCTACGTTAAAAAATTCGATTCAATCTGGAAAGATTGCCCACGCATATCTTTTTTCTGGCCCTCGCGGTTGCGGTAAAACATCCACGGCGCGAATTTTTGCCAAGGCCTTAAATTGCGAAAAGGGCCCCACGCCCAATCCTTGCGGCGAGTGCGCGGCTTGCAAAGAAATTACAAAAGGCTCAAGCCTTGACGTAATCGAAATAGACGGCGCCTCAAACACCAGCGTGAACGACGTCCGACAAATAAAGGACGAGGTTCAGTTTCCGCCAAATTCAAGCCGCTACAAAATCTATATCATCGATGAAGTTCACATGCTTTCCACCAGCGCTTTCAACGCGCTTTTAAAGACAATCGAAGAGCCGCCGGAATATATCATTTTTATTTTTGCCACTACGGAATTGCAAAAAGTTCCCGCCACAATCAAAAGCCGTTGCCAGCAATTCAACTTTAGGCTTGTTCCCATAGAAAAAATTAAGGAGCAGCTGGCTCTTGCCGCCGCCGAGATAAACATTCAGGCCGACGACGAAGCGCTTTATTGGATTGCCCGGGAATCCACCGGCTCCATGCGGGACGCATACACCTTGTTTGACCAAGTGGCGGCCTTTAGCGAAAGCCACATAACTTATGAAAAAATTCGAGACAAGCTTGGGCTTGTGGGAACCGACCGCCTCAACGCCCTTTTTGAGGAATGCGCGGCCGCAAACCCTCCTGCCGTCCAAGAAAAGTTGAACGACTTTTTGCAGGCGGGAATTTCCATCGAGCAGCTTATAACAAATTCCGCCGACTACTTGCGCTCCCTTCTTTTAATAAAAAGCGGAATAGCGAAGGAATCGCTTTTGGGCCAGGCGCCTGAGCGCTTCAGCAAGACTGTTTTGGATTCTTGGAACGTCACGCAAATTGAGCGCGCGCTTTCAATTTTCTTGCAGCTTTACCGCGACATAAGGTATTCGCTATCGCCCCGTTATGAGGTTGACTTGGCCTTTAGCCGCCTATGCTGGCTTAAGGAATATGTTTCGCCGTCGGAAGTCAAGGCGGCTGTTGACCAAGCGCGCTCGCTTTTGGCCGGCGCTCCCGCTCAAGCGGTTTCAGGCGAAAGTCCTTCGGGCGCGGGTCAGGCGGCGGGTTCGCCGGGTTTTAGCCAAGGCGCGGAAACAGGCATTAGTGGCGCGCCTAAAGAATTCCACTTTGCGCCGTTGGGACAAAACGAAGGTCAAGAACGGGAGGAAGGCATTGCAAGTTACGGAACTTTTTTCGCTCCGCAAAAGAACGAAAGCGCTCCTGCCCCAGTTTCCGCTCCTGTTCCGCCGCCTTCTGACAGCGGCCAACTAAAGGAAGCGCTGGTGTCCTCCCTTGTAATAGACGACGAAGCGTTGGCTTCTCTTTTAAAGAACACCGGCGAATGGACTCTTGACGGAAACATTGTTCGCGCCAAAGTTTCGGACGCTTTTCAAAAAAGCAGAATTGACGCCAAGTCTGAGGTTTTGAAGGAACGGGCAAAAAAACTGTGGAACGCCGACTATTCCTTTGCGTTTGAAGTTTTTGAGAGGCAAAAAACGAAGGAAGCCAAAGTTGAAATTCCAAAGGAAGTTGACTTGCTTGTGAAAGTTTTTAAAGGCCAGATTGTAGGCGGATTGTCATAAGGAGTGAAAGATGAATCCATTTGAATTGCTGAAGGACATGGACGCGATAAAAAAGAATTTAGGAAACGTTCAGGCGGAACTTGCCCAGCTTTCCGCCACAGGCTCTTCCGGCGGAAATATTGTCAATGTCACTTTAAACGGAAAATTTGAAATGACCGGCCTTCATCTTGACCCCTTGTGCGTCGATCCCCGCGACATAAAAATGTTGGAAGACTTGATTGTGGCCGCCCACCACGACGCCATGTCAAAGATTCAAGACGAGATGAAAAGCAAATTTGGCCCCATGCATGGCGGCTTGCAAGGCCTTGTATGAACGCGATTGACGAAATTGCGGAAAGTTTTTCCCGCCTGCCTGGAATCGGAAAAAAAAGCGCGGGCCGCATAGCGAATTTTTTGCTCAAGGCGGAACCAGCTTTTGTTGACCGCTTTGCCTCCCAAATGGCGACACTCCAAAAAAAAATCCGGCCCTGTTCCATTTGCGGAAATTGGACGGAGGCCGACCCCTGCCCAATTTGTTCTGACAACCTGCGCGACCGCAGCGTGATTTGCGTTGTGGAGCAGCCGCAAGACGTTATGACGATAGAATCTTTTCACGAGTTCAACGGCCTTTTTCATGTTCTTGGAGGCGTGATTAGCCCTGTTGACGGAATCGGTCCTGACCAATTGAGCGTCGCTCCATTGATAAGGCGGGCGGCCCAAGAGGGCGTTCAAGAAATAATCATCGCCACAAATCCAACTGTTGACGGCGACGTGACGGCGCTTTACTTGCAGCGGCTTTTGTCACAAAAGACAAACGCTAAGATAACCCGTTTGGCTTCCGGCCTTCCTGTGGGCGGCGATTTGGAATACGCGGACAAGCTGACCTTCGCAAGATCGTTCCGCGGACGTACGGAATTGTAGGAACAATTGCAAGCCCAAGAAGCGGGCGGGAGAAAAAATTATGGCAAAGAAAAACGGCGGGGCAAAGACAAACGCCATGCGAATTTTGGACAAGCTTGGAATTGAATACGAAACCGCCTTCTACGACGACGACGGCGAGCATAAATTGGAAAAGGGCGCCGCCAGCCTAACCGCCCAAAAACTTGGAATTGATCCGGCCGCGGTTTTTAAGACAATCGTGATGAAAAGCGACTCAAAGGAAATCTTTGTGTTTTTGCAAAGCGCCGTCCATGAAATAAACTTGAAGAAAGCCCGCGCCGCCAGCGGTTCAAAAGAAATCGCGCCTGTCAAGCAGGACGAGCTTTTGCCCCTTACAGGCTATGTCCGCGGCGGCTGCTCTCCTTTGGGAATGAAAAGACAATTCAAGACATTTATTGACAAGAGCGCCTTGGACTGCGAAAAAATTCATGTCAGCGCCGGAGTTCGCGGAAGCCAGCTTTGCCTTGCGCCAAAAGATTTGGCCGCGGCTTGCGGCGCGGAATTTGTGGACTTGATTTTATAGTAGGCTGGCGGTTTTGCCAGCGTCTTTTGCGGCGTCTTGCGCGGGCGGCTGGCGGCAACACTCGCTTTGCGCCTGCCGCGTTAGCGGCAGAGTTGAATAGTTACAAGGCGCAATGCGCGTGTAGCGACGCCAGCTAGCGGTGCCGATCAGACGCAGCCGCAATTGGAAGCGCTTTTTCTGGTATGTCAGGCGCTTTTTTGGTATTGCTAGAAATTAAGATTATCATTAAAATATTTTCCGATGACGGAAGAAGAATTTATTTCCAACAATGAAGAAACAAATCCAGAAGTTCTCATAAACGAATTTTTCAGACTTTTTCCTGATTGCGAAAAAGACAGAAAAAAAATTTCTTCCGCGTGGAATTTTCTTCTTAAAAAAACAGAGGGCATGAAGCGCTCTTGCGGAAAGCCTTACTATTTGCACCCGATGCGAGTGGCCGCGATTTTGGCCAGGAGCAAGCTGGACGCAGATTCAATTGTGGGCGGATTTTTTCACAACATTTTGACGGCGCCCGGCGTTCAGCTTGAGGAAATAAAAGAGGGTTGGGGAGACGCCGTGGCCACCATAATTCAAGGAACCGCGCGCATCACCAATTTGCAAATTTCAAGCAAGACCTTGCATGAGGCGGACTCAATCCGAAAAATGCTTTTTGCCATGGCCCGGGACGTTCGCGTCATAATGGTTAAGCTTGCCGACCGCTTGGACAGAATCAGAAACTTAAAGGGCTACGACGCAAAGACCCAGCGCGCGGTGGCCGCCGAAGTGATTGACATTTGGGCGCCTCTTGCCGACCGCCTTGGAATGAAGGGCGAAAAAAACGAGTTGGAGGACTTGAGCCTAAAGTATTCAAACCCGGATGTCTTTCAGCAAATCAAGGCCATCGTTTCGGCGAAAAAAAACGAAAGGGCGGACTACTTGGAAAGCGCCGTCAAAAAAATTCAAGAGGCGGCGGCCAAGGCCGGAATCGAAGTTTCGGTAAAAAGCCGAGCCAAGCATTTTTATTCGATTTATCAAAAGATGAGAAAGCGCAACAAGGAGGCGAGCGAATTGTTCGACTTGTTCGCCGTCCGCATTTTGTGCAAAACTGTTCCCGAATGCTACACCTTGGTTGGCCTTGCCCACAGTTTGTGGAAGCCCCTTGACGGCCGCTTTAAGGATTATGTCGCCATGCCTAAGGCCAACGGCTACCAGTCTTTGCACACAACTGTCCTTTGCGAAGGAAAGCCCCTTGAAATTCAAATTCGCACCCGGGAGATGGACAATGTTGCCCAGCACGGAGTGGCCAGCCACTGGCTTTACAAGAAGGGCACAAACCACGACATGGTGGACTTAAAGGGACTTTCCATTTTTAATCAGTTGAGGGAACTTAAGGAAGAGCGCGCCGACGACGAGGACTATTTTAGCGAGTTTAAGAACGAACTTTTGGCCGACAAGATTGTAGTCTTTACCCCAAAGGGCGACGTGATTCAACTTCCTGTAGGCTCCACCGCCATTGACTTTGCCTACCAGATTCATTCCGGAGTGGGAGAAAAAATCGTTGGCGCCAAGGCTGACGGAAAAATCATTCCTTTAAGCGCGCCCTTGCAGAACACGCAAATAATCGAGATTCTCACAAACCCCAAATCCCATCCTGTTGAAGGCTGGTTAAAGTGGTGCAAGACGAGCAAGGCCAAGCAAAAAATTCGCGCTTGGCTTACCGCCAACGACCAGACCTTTGTTGACAAGGGCGCGGCGAAAGTTTCAGAAGCCAACGAAAGGCAAGCCGAGCAAAACAAAATTCGCCAAGCCCACAAAAAGGGAACCAATCCCCATGAAGCCGCTGTCCGCCATTCCGGCAAAGTCCGCGTGGAGAACGACAAGAATTATCTAGTCACATTTGCAAAGTGCTGCAATCCAAAATATCCTGACACAATCGCAGGTTATGTTTCAAGAACGCGGGGCGTGACCATTCACCGCGCCTCCTGCTCAATCTTTTTGCGCATTCCCGACTTGGAAAGACGCATGGTTGACGTTTCTTGGGAAGAGGAATAAGCGGCTCTCGCGAGCTCTGGCAATCCTAGCGGACGCCGCTGCCGAAATTTTTTTCAAAAGATTATCGGGGCAAGCCCTACAATGACAGATAATGACAATGGTTGCCTTTGGGCGCGGCAAAGAAACATTTACCCATTCTTGCTTTATGCGCTATAATAAAAATTCAGGAGCGAAAACATGAGCGAAGCGCGCTGCAAAGCGATGACGATGGACGAGAGAAAGGCGTTCGTCGCAAAATTGATCGAGCAATTCCGTGAAAACGAAAAGTTCTATCTTACAAAAGATTTTGTTGAATCAGAGTGCCGTTCAAAATTCATTGACCCGCTTTTGGAATGTCTTGGCTGGGACGTTAAGAACGAAAAAGGCGCCCGCCACGACAGGCAAGAAGTCATAACCGAAGACCGCGTGGTCATAGACGGACAAAAAAAGCACCCGGACTACACGCTTTGCTACGGCGGCGAGCGAAAGATTTATGTGGAGGCCAAGCAACCAAGCGTTGACTTAAAGACAAGTCCTGAGCCTGCGCTTCAAGTCCGCCGCTACGCGTATACCAGCAAAATGCCCATCGCCATTTTGACAGACTTTCAGGAACTTGCAATTTACGACACCCGCATAAAGCCAAAGGCCAACGACACCGCGGCCACCGCGCGCATTGACTATCTTACTTACGACAAATTTGAAGAGCGCTTTGAGGAGCTTTACAACCGCATTTCTTGGCAAGCCGTTGACTTGGGAAAGTTTGACACTTATTGGGAAACTAGCCGCGACAAAAAAGGAACGGCCAGCGTGGACAACGACATTTTGCAAATGATAGAAGATTGGCGTGTCATGCTGGCGGAAGACATAGCCCTTCACAATGAAGAAATCGACGAATTTAATTTGACTAGTTCCGTCCAAAAAATCATCGACCGAATTTTGTTTTTGCGAATATGCGAGGACAAAGAAATAGAAGAGCGCGCCGCTCTCAAAAAAATCGCCGATTCCAAGACGGACATTTATAAAAATTTAAAGACGCTTTTTTCCGAAGCGAACCAAAAATTTAACGCGGGGCTTTTTGCGACCGACCAATATCTTGACGGCCTTAACGTTCAGGACAAGACGCTGGCCTCAATTATAAACGCGCTTTATTTTCCTGAATGTCAGTACGAATTTAGCGTTTTGCCCGTAGAAATTTTAGGCAGCATTTACGAGCGCTTTTTGGGAAAGATAATTCGTTTCGCGCGAAAGACCAAAAACGGCCACAGCGTTGAGATTGTCGAAAAGCCGGAAGTTCAAAAAGCCGGCGGAGTTTACTACACGCCGCCTTACATTGTCCGCTATATCGTGGAGCAAACGATTGGCAAAAAAATACAAGGCAAAACGCCCGAACAAGTTTGCAAAATGCGCTTTGTTGACCCCGCTTGCGGAAGCGGAAGCTTTTTGGTCGGAGCTTACCAGCATTTGCTGGACTGGCATTTGACCTATTATTTGGAAAGCGCGGAAAAATACGAAAAGGCGGGGAAGATATACAAAGATTCGGTGACGCGCAATTATAAGCTGAGCATTGAAGAAAAGCGCGCGATTCTTTTAAACAACATCTACGGCGTTGACATCGACGCGCAGGCGGTTGAGGTGACAAAGCTTTCTTTGTTCCTAAAGCTTTTGGAAAACGAAGGGAGATCGCTTTCTAAAAGCGGGCAGGCGCAGCTTTTTAGAAGCAGCGATTTGCGCTCAAAGATTTTGCCTAGCATGACAGACAACATTAAGTGCGGAAATTCGCTGATTGCGAGCGACTATTACGCGCAAAAGGATTTGGACGGCCTTGGCTTGGCGGAACAGCGCAAGGTGAACGCCTTTGACTGGCAAAAGCAATTTGCAGTCGTGTTTGAGCAAGGCGGATTTGATTGCGTTATCGGAAACCCGCCGTATGTCAGCGTTGAGTTGATGAGCGACGGGGACAAGGAATATTATAAAACGCGCTACGAAGCCTTTGTAAAAAGGTGCGACCTTTTTGGCGTTTTTTTGAACCAAGCCGTAAAAAGGCTGGTCGCAAACAACGGCTATGTTTCTTTTATCGTTCCGTCAGTGGTTCATACAAACATTTCGTACCAAAAAATCCGCGACATTTTGCTTGAAAACAAATGGCTGGCGGAAGTTTGCTACACCGGCGGAAAAGTTTTTTCGGGCGTTACGGTTGACACGACGATTCTTGTGTGCAAGAAATCCGCGCAAACAGAAATCATTCTAAAAGACGCCACTGACTTTGAAAATCCCAAAACGCGCGTTGTCGCCTCTGATTATTTTGCTGCAGAAAAAAATATCATCAGCATAGGAAACGACGAAGGCTCTTCTATTTTTGAAAAGTTGTTTGCAAAAGACTTAAAGCCCATTGGCGACGACTATACGATTTATCAGGGAATTGTGACAGGAAACAACACGGCCTTTATATTTGAGACGCAAGAGGAGGCCCTAAAAAAAGGAATCGAAAAGGAACTTTTGCATCCGCTTTGCCACGGCCGCGACATAGGTCGCTACGAAACGCGAAGCCTTGAACGGCGCATTTTATATGTGGACGAGAACACTGACTTAAAAAAATATCCAGGCGCGAAAGAATGGCTTTTGCAGTTTAAGGCCGCGCTTGAAAAACGCAACAAAGAAAAGACTACAGACTCAATCGCTTGGAATCGCTTGCACCGTCCTCGCGTCCAGTCGGAGCTAGACATAAAAGAAAAAATCCTTGTTCAAAGAACTCGCAACGAAAGCCTTAAAGTTCGCGTTTGCGCCACGCTTGACTCGACAGGCGTTTACGGTTCGGAGGGAATTTACTTTTTGATTCCCAAAACTAAAAACGCCAGCCTCCGCTTTTTGCTTGCCGTCCTCAATTCCAGCGTCATAAACTACCTGTTCGCCACAAAATTCTTAAACCTTGCGATCAAGGCGGAGTATCTAAAGCAAGTCAAGCTTCCTTTTGCCTCTGCCGACAAACAAGCCGCGCTCGCAAAACTTGCCGGCCAAATGATTGAGGCAAAGCAAAAGCTTTTTGCGGCAAAGTCGGAGTCAGACAAAAAATTTTTGGAGCAGCGCGTTCAACTCATAGACGCTCAAATCAATTCCGCCGTTTACAAGCTTTACGGCCTTAGCGACGACGAGATAAAAGTTGTGGAAGGAAAGTGATTCTCGCGGAGGGAATATGCCCCTCCCCGCGCCGGCGTTAGTTCATTGTCGGCGCCAACAAAATCCCGCGCGCGATTTTGTTGGCAAAACTCGCGTGTCTGCGCTATAATGCAAGGCAAAAGGAGGCGCGACTATGTTTTATCCTTTGACTGGCGCCGAGTCCATCGCTTGTATCATTGTACTGATTCTGTTGTTTCGTTGGATTTACAAGGAAAGTAAAAAAGATGAGCAAGAGCGGGAACAAGAATATACTGCAAGCGTGACTTTGGACAACGAGAACGACAACGTGGAAGCAAAGCTTGATGAAAACAATAATCTCGTGGTCAAAATCACAAGCGACAGCGATGACGACAACTGGAATGTCAATCTTGAAAATGCGACTGACAAAGACGTTCGGGTGGAAGTTAACGGAAAGACCGTGTTTGTTCAAAAAAAATTTTAAAAAACCGCTAAAGTGTTTTTTCCAAAATCCGATAAAAATAGTATAGGGTGGTGAGAACCGGCCGAGCAAAACCGGTTTTTCTAAAACTGCTCGAACAAACTGATAGGAGATACACTATGGTTATCAATCACAACATGAGCGCGATGTTCGCTCAGCGTTCACAGGGCCTTACTGATCTTGCAAACCAGAAGAGCATGGAAAAACTTTCGTCAGGCATGAAAATCAATCGCGCCGGCGACGACGCTTCAGGCTTGGCCGTTTCTGAAAAGATGCGCGCCCAGATTCGCGGCTTGAACCAGGCTTCTCAGAACGCTGAGAACGGCATTTCTTTCATTCAGACAACTGAAGGCTACTTGCAGGAAACAGAAGACATCTTGCAGCGCATCCGCGAATTGGCCGTTCAGTCTTCAAACGGAATCTATTCTGACGAAGACCGCATGCAGATTCAGGTTGAGGTTTCTTCACTTGTTGACGAAATCGACCGCATCGCTTCTGCCGCCCAGTTCAACGGAATGAACATGTTGACTGGCCGCTTTGCCCGCCCCACAGGCGAGAATGTTGTTACAGGCTCTATGTGGTTCCACATCGGCGCCAACATGGACCAGAGAACTCAGGTTTACATCGGAACAATGTCTGCCACAGCTCTTGGAGTTCGCAACATTGGCGACGAGTCAAAGATTTCTTTGCAGGCTCCCGATGACGCCAACCGCGCCATTGGAACAATCGACGAAGCCTTGAAGAAGGTCAACAAGCAGCGCGCCGACCTTGGCGCCTACCAGAACCGCCTTGAAAAGACAGTTGTCGGCCTCGACATCGGCGCCGAAAACTTGCAGGCTTCTGAAAGCCGCATCCGCGACACAGACATGGCTTCTGAGATGGTTGAGTTCACAAAAGACCAGGTTCTCAGCCAGGCTGGAACAGCGATGCTTGCCCAGGCCAACCAGCAGAGCCAGAACGTTCTTAGCTTGCTCCGCTAGTAGAGCAGCCTAAGAATGGCAAAAAAATCCCGCGATTGATTCGCGGGATTTTTTTTTTGCTTGTGACAATTTTTTTTCGCGGCGCAAAGCATAAGCAAAAAGAGGCCTTGCCTTTGCGAAAAACCGCCAGGCCTTTATTCTTCAGGAAGGTATTCCAATTTTTTGCCGTAAAATTTTTCGTAGCAGTCAACCCAAGCCTTGTAGTTTTGCTGGTTCATATCCTTAATGTTTTGCTTTTGCGACTTGTTTGGGTCGGGGAAAATCGCGGGCAAAACGTTCATAGTGTATTCTTGAACGGGAAAGCCGTCGCCTCCGATTATGTCTGAATCTGTCATGGTGATGAAAATCGGAAGGACAGGAACATTGTTGTCCACGGCAAATTTAAAGGCGCCGTTTGTCATCGGCCGCGGCTTTTTGTAATTCCACCACATGCCTTGTTCTGCGTAGACCAAAATTTTTTCACCGCGCGCGAGCAATGTCTTCATTCCCTCAAAAAATTTTTTCATCGTGGAATGGTTTTGGCTTACAGGCAGGGTGTTGCAGTTGCGGAACAAAAATCCGTAGAGGCCGGGAAAAGAAGTGTAGTTTCCTTCCCTGATTACCCGCCAAATTATGTGGCGGCGAGTGTAGGGCTTTAGAATTTCCAAAACCGCAAAGTTGTCAAAGGCGTTAAAATGGTTGCAAGTGATTATCAAGCCCTTGTCTTTGACGGCAAAAAAATTTTCCATTCCAAAAACGTCTTTGATAATCAGCTGCTTGTTCTTAAAAAGCCCCGCTATGAATTTTGTTCCAACGATGTTGGCAATCCAAGTTTTGATTTTGCTGGAAAGCTTTGACTTTGTGTAGTCAATCATGTCCGGCTCAAGGGGAATCGTTGGCGGATCGTCCTCAATGTCTTGAGTCCAAAGGCGCTTGCGCTCCAGCTGGTCAATTTTTTCCAAAACGGCCAACCGGCCTGGGTCTTTTTGTGTCATAATCTTACGCCAAGTTCAAAAAATTTTTCACGCCCTCAACTGAGTTTGCCGCGGCCTTTCTGGCCAATTTGACGGTTGAGCTTGCCGCCGTTCCAAAAAATTCGCAAATGGCCGCGCCGATTCGCTCCCGCCTGATTGTGTTCCAATAATTGTGAAAGTCCCGGGCCTCTTGGACGCACATCTTCATCATGTTTCCGATAAGAACCTTGTCCTTGGCCTTTTCTTCGTCGGAATAGTTTTCTTTCATTTGGCGAAGTGTTTGCGCGAAGGCGGTTTTGTCGGCGTATTCCCAGTAGATGTCGCCGTAAGTGATTCCGTCGTACTTCCAAGGCCGCCACATCATTTTGTAGTGGACGATTTTCAAGTCTTTGTTGTCAAAGGCTGTGTTTTCAAAAGAAGTTTTGTTCCAGCCCAAGTCAAAGTAGGTCACTCGGTCTTTGCAAAGAACGTTCAAATAGTCTTGGTCTTGCGCGATGCGGAAAGGAAAGCGGTTCAAAAGGCTGACAAACTTTTCTTGAATTTTTTCTTCCCGGTATTTTTTTGTGTTGATGACGATGATTCCCGCGTTGAAGTAATTTTGCCTTTGGACGCCCAAGGCTTTTTCGACATACTCTCCAAACTCGTTGATTGTCAAAACTGTTTCTTCAACTGTGGCGCCAAGCAAATTGTCGCCCAAGTCCGCGTTGAACATTTTTGAAATGTCGTCCAAAATCAACAAGTCGCTGTCCAAGTAAAGAACCTTGTCGTATTCCGGATAAAGGCTGGCGATAAAAAGGCGGAAATATGTTTCTTGTGAATAGTAGTCGCGCAAATGGAACATATTTGAATAGCTGTCAAGTTTTTCTTTTAGAGAAATAAATTCAATTGAAGCGTTTCCAAAAACCGACTGCGCCACTTTTTCCCGCAAGTCTTGGTCAAGGCTTGTCGTCAAAACATAAATTTTGTAAAAATAATCTTGCGAGGCGTTTTGAAGCATTGACTTTATCGTTACGCCCAACATCGGCGCGTATTTGTAGTCAACGGCAAAGAATACTGGGATTTCCCCTTTGTACAATTTTTTATTCATAAAATCTCCCTATGTATTAGACACAGGGAGAGAAAAAATGTTGCGCCGAGACAAATAAGAATATTAGGGAACCTCTAAAAATGCGATGTTTTAACTCTTGTTATTTTCAAGAGTTAAAACTCGTCGGGTTCTCTAAAAAATCGCTGAAGGCGAGTTTTTAGAGATACCCATTATTTTAGAACAATGTTTTTAAAATTCTCTTCCGATTTTTTAAAATACAAGTTTTTAAACGGATGAATGTCCATGGCGTTTGAAATCCATCCGCCAACGCTGTTTAAATCAATTACGCTGCAAGTGACCGGATGGCTTATGGGAATGACTTCGCCGCTTGAAAGCAAAATGTCTTCGGCTTTTGCAAGAAGCGAAGAACGTTCTTTGCTTTCGGTTGTCCATGCGGCTTGGTCCAACAATTGATCAAATTCTTCGTTCCGCCAATGTGAGTCGTTCATCGATGAATTTCCGCGGAACAATTCCAAAAATGCCAGGGGGTCGGAATAGTCGCCAATCCAGGTGTAAAGAAAAAGATCCGCTTTTGTGGATGCGATTGAGGTTAAGTAAAATTGCTGTGGAATCTTTACTGTTTTCAGTTCGACTCCGATTTCTTCCAATGAGCCGCGCAAAAGTTCCGCGCGGTTGGACAAGTATTCGGTGTCGGGAATGGCAAAAAGCAGCTGGATTTTTTCATCGTCAATTCCGGCCTCCCTCTTGGCCGCCTCCAGCATCATTTTCGCTTCTTCCGCGTCGGTGTAGGAAAGGCCTTCGGGACTTTTGTAGCCGGAAACAGGGCAGACCAGAGTGTCGGCCGGGAACATGTTTCCGTCCCTCAATTGTTTCCAAGGAATGGCCGTCAAAACTGCGTTTCTAAAATCTGCGCGGCTCCAAATCGGCGAGTCGTTTTTAAAGAACAAGTATTCGGTTCCAAATTCCGCCGAAAGTTGAATTGATTTTTTGTCAAGAATTTTTTTCAGTTCCGCGGCGCCGTCAATCCAATCGGCGGCTCCTATATTGAATGCGTGCGCCTTTGCGTCTGAATCGTCGGTAAGATTTATGGCCACAGAAGGAATTTTGGTTTGCTCAGCGTTCCAATAATTGGGATTTTTTTTGAGCAGAATTTTAAAAGGCGTGACGCTTTCTATGTAATAGGCGCCGCTGGCGCTTGAGTCGTCCAAGACCGCCGCGAAAGCGTGGTGGCAAAGAATTTTGTTAAAATGGCTTGTGGGCTTTGTAAGCTCAACGCTTAGCTTTAAGCCGCTGGCGTAAATCGCAACGTCCTCCCGCTTTCCGTTTCCAAGCCTGTAATCTTTGGCGCCTTTAATAACATCCAAAAGGGAGGAGTAATAAGCGCTTTTGTTTGCGATTAAGTCAAGCCAGGAATCCTTGATTGTTTGAGCGTTTATCTCTTTTCCAGAAGAACTTTTGGCGTTCTCTCTGATTGTGAAAGTCCATCGCGATTTGTCCCGCGAAATTCTAAAATCTTTTGCCAAGGCGTTGTCGGGCTCAAGGCTTGCGGCGTTGTATGAAAACAGGCCTTCGCATACGCTGTTCAAAATTTGCGCCTCAAAAACATAAGCGCTTGTGTGCGGATTGAGGTTTAAGTTTGAAAGCGAATGGTAAATGACAAGCTCGCGTTGAATCGTCTCGTCAATTTTGTCGTTCTTTTTAATGTCGTCTTCATTTGCAAAGGCGAAGCTAAAAAATAGAAAAGCGCAGGCAAAAGAAAGGCCGGCGAGGCGTTTAAAAAAATTATTTGTCGAGTCCAAGTTTTTTCATTTGCTCCTGTTCTTCGATGTAAGATATGTATTCCGCGCGGCGCTGGTTTGTGTTGATCATGTTGTTTTTTAGCGCCATCAATTCCATTGAAAGGCCTTTGATTTTTGAGCGCTTTTCGACAGGCGTGTTGTTCTTAAAGTAATCGTCAAGAGCTTTTAAGAGAATTGAAATTTTCTGCAAGTCGCTCATTTGCTTGTTCAAAAATTCCAGAAGTTTTTGCTCGTCGGCCGCCAAAAATTTTTTATAGCCCAAACTATTCTTTAACGAGAACGAATTGTAAAAGCTGGCCTTTTTTTGTATGTCAGTTGAAAAGGGCGAAAAACTAAGCTTTTGCTTTCTTTTTGCGTTTGTCGATGGCTCTACAATAGTCAATTCGTATTCAATTGGTTTTTCTTGAATGTTAAACGCTTTTTTGAGCGCGGCCATAAAGCGGGCCCAAAAATTTGAGGCGGCGCTTTGGAGGACTTCGTTGTTTTCGGAAAGCTTTGTGTAAATTCCTCCTAGGGGAGTGGATTGCGCGCATAAACTGTGAATCGCGTCCAAGAGCATTTCCTTTGTGTCAACTTCGGGCGTTTTGTTTTTGTTAGTTTCTTCTTTGATGGCAAGTTTTTCCAAGACCGCCGCTTGCAATTGATCCCGGTTTCCTGCTTGGTCTTCCCTTGCTATTTCTTCGACCAATTGAGTGTAAAAAGGCTCGTTTCCGATAACGGCAGCGAACAGTTTCTTTATTTGCGCGATTTCTTCTTTTTCGGAACTGAACGCTTTCGCGCTGTCAAATTTTGGGTGCTGGAAAATTTCTTTTCTGATTCTGCACTTGTAAACTTCTTTTTGAAATTCCGTCAGTTCTTTGAAAATGCGCGTTATGTCAGCTGTGGATTTTTGAATCTTTGACAGAATGTCGCTGATGGAACTTGTTGTCAAAGGATCGGCTCCCCGCTTCATTTCCATGACCAACTGGCCCAAGCCCCGGGTGTTTGGCATTGTGTTGTTTGGCGAAAGCGAGGCCCATAAAAAAGAATTGTTGTAGTCCAAAAGTTTTTTGATTTCTGGAATCTTTAACGAGTTGATTGAAAATTTAAAGTAGGTGCAAATCCAATCAAGCATTGTCTCAAATTCAGAAAAGCGCGCCCCGATTATCGTGGTCCGCTCGCCGTCAATGAAGGGCGAATTGTCAAGAGGCTTTATTCCAGAAATCTTTCTGTCCAATTTGTATGGATCTGGCTTGATCAGTGATTTTTTTATCAGCAAATCGTAGAGGTTTTTTACGCAGGTGTGAAAAAGACGATAATCTTCGCTAAGTTGAGGTATCGCGCTGGAATTATACCATTCGATTTTTGCCTCTGTCGCGTCTATCACCTTTTTTGAAAATTCAATCGGGTCTGCCATACTTACTATTATCGGCGCGTTTTTCGCTTTTTATGAGCCATTTTTTTACAGGCTCTTTCCAGTCGTCGCAAGATTCTCCTTCGCTTTCAAACTGCAAGTAAAGGCTTTTCATGTAGCCCACGACCATTTCTTTGTCTTGGCTTGGAATGTCGCGGCTTTTTTTAAACATCGAGTCCAAAAATCCAAGCGCGTCTTCCTTTGAAAACAAGTCAGGAAAAATTTTTCTGGTCATGTAAAGCGCCGCCGAAACGCAGTTGACGCTGTGCTGCTTTACATACAAAACGGTTTCTCCAATGTTCACCGCGCCGGCGTAAAGCTCTTGGTTCCAAAGGGATTTTTTTTCTTCCGAAAAGCGCTCGCTTTCAAAAGCCTTTCGCATGAAGGAATAGGCAAGGCAAACGATTGTAATGTGCAGGGAAGGAACGCACAAGTAGTGAGGGTCCAGCATGTGGACTCCGGCAAAATAAATTCTTCTTTTGTAGTGCGGCCTGTCTGTGGTGGAAAGCCTAAAGCGGTAAATCTCCGAGGCGCTCTTGTAGGCCTTGGTCAGACGTCGGTAAAAGTCGATTAAATGGGGAATTGCCTTGTTCCGTCCCAACTCGCAAATCAAAAGTCCAAGGGGCCGTATCCAATAATTGACAAATCCCAAGTAATCAGCAATCCGCCTTGGATTGAACGGAACTTTTTGGTCAAGGGGGTTGTCAACATGGACAATGGGAATTTTTATGAATTTGAATTTACGCGCGAACTGGAGAATGAAAAAATCTTCCGCCACGGACTTGAGATAGGAAACGGACGAGCAAATTACCCGGGGGTCTCCAAGGCTTACAATCCAAGTTGGAAGAGTTTTGTAATCTTGGACATGCCGGATTTTTTCTTTCTTTGCCATTTTACTTGTTGCAGGCTCCGATAATGTCGCTGACATTTTTTAAAATTTCTTCCGCAATTTCAGGCTTGTTCATCGTGTAAATGTGAATGCCCCGTATTCCGTTTGAAATCAAGTCAATTATTTGGTCTGTGGCGTACGCGATTCCCGCTTGGCGCAAGGCCTCCGGTGAAGAGCCAAAACGGTCGCAAATGGCCAAAAGTTTTCTGGGAATGAAAGCGTTTGAAAGCTTTATCATTTTGGGAATTTGGCTTGTGGCCGTTATAGGCATGATGCCCGCCAAAACTGGCAAATGAATTCCGGCGGCTTCAAGCCGGTACAAAAAGCTGTAAAGAATGTCGTTGTCAAAAAACATTTGCGTCGTCAAAAAGTCCGCGCCGGCTTCAACCTTTCGCTTTAAAAGCTCGATGTCTTCTATTCTGTTGGCGGATTCCGGGTGGCCTTCGGGATAGCAGGCGCCGCCGACGCAAAAGCCTTCTTTTTTAAGCGCCCCGGTCAGTTCGTCCGCGTGCTTGTAGCCGTCCCTTGTGGCCTCTTCCTCGGTCATTCCCTGGGGAATGTCTCCACGCAAGGCCAAAATGTTTTCTATGCCGGCCGCCTTCATTTCTTTCATTGTGGCGGCGATTTTTTCTTTTGTGGAATTAACGCAGGTCAAGTGGGTTAGGGACACGGCGCCGTTTTGGGCCACCATTTTTGAAACTTCAAGAACTTGGCCTTGGTTTGTCCCTCCGGCTCCGCAAGTGACGCTGATAAAGTCAGGATTTAAAGCCGCCAGCTTTTTTATCTTTTGGGGAAGAACGTCCAAGTTGCCCTGCATTTTGGGCGGAAAAACCTCAAAGGAAAGGGTCAGTTTTTTTTTGTCGAAAATCTCTCTGATTTGCATGTAAAGCAGTATATCCTAAACGCAAAAAAAATGGAAGACAGGGGGCTTTGTTCCCTAAAGTTCGGATTCTTGCCTTATGCTTTCAAGGCGCTTGAGCCGCTCGTTGTCAAGGGCGACGGACAAATTTTTTTCGTTGGAGGGAAGGACTGTCCCTTTGGGCGCATTTTTCGCGCGGCGCAAATGCTTGACTTGAGTGTAGTATAGGTCTGCCTTTCCGTTTTTTCGCGCCTTTGAAAAATAGACCGCGAGATTTCCCGCGTCAAGCAAAATGTCAAGGGGAACGGTTTTTCCGGCGCGGTATTTGATAAAGACATATCCGCCTGGACAGTCGCGGGTGTGAAGCCACATGTCGCTTCCCTTTACATGATGGCGCAAAAGCTCGTCGTTTTCGTTTGCGTCGCGGCCCACAAGAAAATGCCAGCCGTTCACGGTGTAGTCAAGCCCAGGGTGGGATTTTTTTATTTTTTGCTTTGGAGCGGAATCCTTTCGCAAAAGCTGTTCTATGCGAACGGGATTTTTTTCGTTTAATATTTCTTGGTAGGCCTTGTCCAAGGCCGCGATTTTCTTTTTTGCCAATTCAATTTCGGTCAAAAGTTCTTGGGAGCCGCTGGCTTCTTTTTTATACAACTCATAGTAGCGGGCGGCGTTGGCTTGCGCGGATTTTTTTGGATCGATTTTTATTTGAACTGTGGTGCCGCTTAAATAGTCAACGCATTCCAAAAAGTTGGATTGTCCGTCCAAGGCCGCGGCGTTTGTCAAAATCAAGTCGCCCCAATGCTTTTTTTGCCCGCAGTTTTCAAAGTCGGCCTTTTTCTTTTGAAGGCGCTCCAAGGCGGCCTCAAGGCGGCTTTTGTGGCTTTCATGCCAAGCCTTGGCTTTTTCCAAAAGGGCGGAGCGGGAAAGGCCTTTTGAACTTTCGCTGTAAAACCAATCCACTTTTTGGTTGAAGGAAAGGGGCGCCCAATCAGGATGCTTTAAAAGAATTTCTTCTTGAACTTCCAAAAAATCCCGGATTGGAAATTTTCCGCCATTCTTTTTTTTGCCTTCCTCTTGGCCGCCTTCTTTTTCTTGCAGGGCTTTTTTTTGGGCGTTTTCCCAAATTGCGGCTTCGTCAAAAAAGCCGCCGCTTTCTTCGCCTTTTTGCGGCCTTCGGAACATGGCGTCCAAAATCTTGTTTTGCTTGTCGCACAAAATGACATTGGCGGCGGCGCTCCACAGGCGGACAAACATGTTAAATTCGTCGTCGCCGTGGGCCAGTTCGATTTTTATGATTCTCTCCAGCGCGATTTGTCCGCAAGAAATAATTTTCGCGCCTTTGATTCTTGACTTTAGGAATTCCATAAAACGCAAGGGTTTTTCGTTTTTGGGAATTTTTCGCCGGGTTTCGTTGATTCTAGTTTCGCCGTTGGCCGCGCAAATTAAAATGGTCTTGGCCCCGCCTTCCTTGTAGACGGTCAAGGCAAGGGTGTCGTAGCCGGGCTGGATTATATCCTGAATAAAACTTCCGGTCAAATTGAGTTCGCTTAAAATTAAATTGATTTCGTTGCAGTTGAGTGACATTAGCGGGATTTTATACCAACTTTTTGACTTTGGCAATGGCTTTGAGTCCGGCGGGAAAAGGTTGAAAAAAGGACAATCTCGCGCTAAAATGTACAAAAGGTTTTTTTATAAAAAATCGGAGGGAAAAAATGTTAAAATGGATTGCCAATCTTTTTAAGTCGCTTAACGCCAACCAAAATCCGGCGGAAATGGCGCACGCTTTGGCGCTTGGCGTGATGCTTGGCTTTATGCCAAAAAACAACGCCTTGTGGTATTTGATTTTGGTTTTCTTTATGTTTGTCAGAATCAACAAGCCCACGTATTTGCTTACGCTTCTTGTGGTTTCTTACTTTGCGTGGATTTTTGATCCCTTGTTCAGTTCAATCGGTTATGAAGTTTTGACTTTTAAGCCGATGGAAAGCGTTTTTGCTTTTTTAGTTGACGTTCCCTTTGTGGGCTTTACCAAATTCAACAACACGATTGTAATGGGAAGCTTTTTGCTTGGCCTTGTTTGCTACATTCCGTTTTATGTTTTGGGATATTTCTTTGTCAAATTTTGGAGGGCAAAAATCGCTCCCGGTTTCATCAAGTCGCCCCTTTACAAGGCCGTCCAGAATTTGCCCGTCATTGGAAAAATTTTTGAAGCTTTTGAGGAGAGGTTTTAATTATGGCAAAGATTTCAGATAAAGACACAGAAAAAAAATCGGCGGCAAAAAAAACTCCCGCAAAAAAAACGGCTTCAAAAGGCGGCGAAATTGAAAAGCCAAAAAAAGAGCCAAAACTTTTTCCCGCAAAAAAATTGCCGGGGCTTTTAAAAAAAGTTTACCGCGCCGACAAAATAGAAAAAATTCTTTACAAAAAAATTTACATTTCAAGCGACAAGGCTTTGCTCAAGTCTTTGTTTGAGGACAATCCTGCCAAGCCGGGCACCGTCCGCATTCCTCTTGACAAAATGATTGCAAAGCCCGACTTTAAGCGCCTCAAGTTGATTGCGAAAGATGTCAAGAGAAACAAGGGCTCCTTTAAGCTGCTTCCGTTTTTGGCCACAATTATTTTTGTGGCCGCGGTTGTCCTTGCCGTCATAACATTTAAAAATCCCATAGCAAAAAAAGGCTTGACCCTTGGAATGCAAAAAGTTTTTGGCGCCAGAACCGACATCGCTAAGGTTAACGTGGAAATATTAAAGGCCACGATTACCGTGAGCGGATTGCAGCAAGCCAACGCAAGTTCGCCGATGAAAAATATTTTTGAGATTGACAAGACCGAAATTAAATTTAACTTGACGGAAGCTTTGAGGGGAAAATTTGACGCGCAAAACATAGAAGTGACCGGTCTTAAAATTGGAACCGACAGAAGCTATTCAGGCGAGCTTCCAGAGATGGAAAAAGAAAGCAATCCTTATGTGGAAAAATTTACGGCGGCGGCCTCTCAAAAAAAAGAGGCGGCGATTGCGGCGGCAAAAGACTCCATCGAGGCCGCCTTTGCCGAATACAATCCCGAGAACATGATAAAAAACGTTCAAGACAACTTAAAATCGCCGGCGTTGGCAAAAGACGTTCAAGCGCAAGTTGAGGCTTCGATTGAAAAGTGGCGGAAGAAGCCGGACGAGATTGAAAAGCAAGTCAATGATTTTTCTTCCGGCGTTGACAAACTTGTTAACAAGGATTGGTCCAGCGTAAACGACCCTATCGCCATTAAGAACGCAATTTCAGACATTACTAACGCTATCGAAAAAAGCAAGTCTGTGACGTCTTCTGTAAAAAATGTCGCTGAAGGAATCAAGACTGACAGCGCTTCGATAAAGCGAATGTCAAGCCAGGTTCAAGAGGCGATTAAGGCCGACACGGATTTGGTCAATTCTCAACTTAAAAAAATCACTTCGTTTAACATGGACACAGGAACCCAAATCTTGAGCAACGCTTTCAACAGCGCCCTTTACGCCATTTGCGGAGAGTACTATCCTTACGTTTCAAAGGCAATTGACGCCGCGATGAAGGCCAAGCAGTCTTCGTCAAGCGACGCCAAGGAAACTCAAAAGAAGGCGGCCAAAACTCAAAAGCGCCACGAGCGCCTTCCTGGAATTGACGTATGGTATAAAAACGACAATGTGCCCCGCTTTTTGATTGAAAAAATTTCTTTTTCCGGTTTGGGAGTGACGGCTCAAGGCTTTGAAATTTCAAACGACATGGACAAGCGGGGCTCTCCGGCCACGTTGACCGGCTCCTACCAAGAAGGAGAGCGAAGAACCCACAAGGCTAAGGTTGTGGTTGACTCCAGAAGCGCGACCAGCAATCCTCTTGTGGAAGCGGAATACACAGGAAACAATTATCCCTTTGCTTTTAAAAGCCCTTACTTAAATTTGGATTCAAACACAACGCTTACGGCCACGGGAACAATGGATTCGGCCGGAGAGGTTTTAATTGGAGCGAAATTCAACATGGACGCTCTAAAGTTGGCCGCCGATGAATTTGAGCCGGCCATTGGATATCGTTTTTATACAAGCGCCTTGAGTTCAATAAGCAATTTGGTTCTTAGCGCCAAGATTGGAATTGACGCGCAAAGGAACCTTTCGCTTAAAATTGATTCCGATTTGGACAAGCAGTTCAACTCAATTTTAAAGAGCGTTGTCAACAAGGAGCTTTCGGCCTTGATAAGCGACGCGAAGAGCCAAATCACCGCAAAGTTGAGCGAGCAAACCGGCGGCGTTACCGACAAGATTTCGCAATTCATAAATTTGGAAAACGGAATAAACGCGCAAAGCCTGAACATGGACGCGCTTAACAAAGAACTCAACTCAAAAAAAGAAGAGCTGCAAAAACAATTGCAAAAGCAGGCTGGCGACGCTATTGGCGGTGCGGCTGAAGACGCTGTTGGCGGCGCTTTGGGCGGAGCGTTGAAAAAACTTTTTTAGGAGAAAAAATTGTTGGTCAAGCTTTTTTTAATAATCGCTTTTTTTGCGGTTTTTGTGATTGTAGGAATGAAATGCCGCGCCGCCAGTTCCAGCGTTAACGGATATGTTTTGGGCGGCCGGAAAGTCGGCCCTTGGCTTACGGCCTTCGCTTACGGAACCTCGTATTTTTCAGCGGTAATTTTTGTGGGTTACGCCGGTCAGTTTGGCTGGAACTTTGGAGTGGCCTCAACTTGGATAGGTTTGGGAAACGCCTTTATCGGCTCCCTTTTGGCGTGGGCCGTTTTGGGCCGCCGCGCAAGAATTATGACCCGCTTTTTGGATTCCAAGACCATGCCTGATTTTTTTGGCGGCCGCTTTGAGTCAATAGGAATAAAGGTGGCCTCAAGCGCCATCACATTTTTGTTTTTGATTCCATACACCGCCTCTCTTTTTAACGGACTTTCCCGCTTATTTAAAATGGCCTTTGACGTTGACTATTCAGTTTGCGTTGTGGTCATGGCGCTTTTGACGGCCGTTTACGTAATCGCTGGGGGCTACATGGCCACAGCCGTTAACGACTTTATCCAAGGCTTGGTGATGCTGGCGGGAATTGTGGCGGTGGTTCTTGCGGTGTTGGGACAAAACGGCGGCTTCATGCAAAGCCTGAATCTTATGAGCAAGATTGAATCCCCGGTTATGAACGGCGCCTATGTTTCTTTTTTTGGCCCTGATCCCCTTTACTTGCTTTTTGTGGTTTTGCTCACTTCTCTTGGAACTTGGGGCCTTCCGCAAATGGTCGGAAAATTTTACGCCATAAAAAATGAAGAGTCCATAAAAATCGGAACTGTCATTTCAACTGCCTTCGCGGTTGTGGTGGCAGGCGGCTGCTATTTTTTGGGAGGCTTTGGCCGCTTGTTTGCCACGGCGGAATCAGTCAAGGCGCAGGGCTTTGATTCCATCGTTCCCAACATGCTTTCCAATTTGGGAGACGTTTTGATTGGCGTGGCTCTTGTTTTGGTTTTGTCGGCCTCAATGTCAACCCTTTCTTCTTTAGCCTTAACTTCAAGCTCCACGCTGACCTTGGACTTTATAGGCTCCTTTAAGAAAAAGAAAAAATCCGAAAAGCAAAATATGATTATGATGCGCGCCTTTGTAGCCGTGTTTATTGTCATTTCCGCGGCGATAGCCATTGTTCAGGCCAAGAGCCGCGTCACATTTATCGCGCAATTGATGGGAATAAGCTGGGGAGCCTTGAGCGGCGCCTTTTTGGCCCCTTTCTTGTATGGCCTTTATTGGAAAAAGACCAGCAAAGCCGCCGTATGCGCTTCCTTTGCCTTTGGAACCATTGTGGAAATAATCCAGCTTTTAAAGTCTTTGGGAACGGTAACTTTTGGCGGCGCCTTCCTTAATTTTGTCTTCAAAAATTCCTTGTATTCCGGCGTCTTTTGCATGTTGGCCGGCCTTGCGATAGTTCCCCTTGCGAGCGTTTTAACGCAGAAAACGAAGCCAAAAAATGTCGAGGAAATGTTTAGCTGTTACGACAAGCAGGTAATGGTTCCTGCCAAAGAAATTTTAACCGAAGAAAAGTAGGCCGCCAGCCCTTTTTTACCGTTTTTTTAATTTTTCCAAGCCGTTTTTCAAAAAAACGAAAGGCGGCTTTTTTTATTTTTTTTATTAACTTTTTTTTTAAAACGCCGATAATCTTAAGCGATGCATTGTCTGTTTTTATGGGAGGCGAAAGAATCATGATGTATAACCAAGCGTATAACGCCTACAAAAAGGCCAGCGTAAAAACCGCGAGCCAAGCCGAACTTGTTGTGCTTTTGTATGAAGGCGCGGTAAAAAAACTCGCCTCCGCTTCTTCAAAATTTGGTCCGGACGGAAAGCTTCCCGTCGCGAACATCGAGTCCTTTAGCGCCGACGTTTTGCGCGCGCAAGAAATCATCACTGAACTGCAAGTTTCTTTGGATATGGAGCGGGGCGGCGAGATAGCGCGCAATTTGATGTCCCTTTATCTTTTTTTTAACGACCAGTTGAGAAGCGCCAATATTTCACAAAACAAAGAAAAAATTGATTCTGTTTTGAACATGATGAGCCAGTTGACCGACTCTTGGCGGCAAGCCGCCGAGAACGCGAATAACAGCGGTTCCGGCCAGTCTCAACCGGCCTTGAACATTGAGGGGTAAAAACATGGAAGAGATTTCTAAAGAAGAACTTGACGAGCGGGTGGCCTTGCTTAAAAAATTTCGCAGCCTGCTTCAACAGCAACGGGATAAATTTCGGGAATACCTTTCTGTTTTGGAAAAGCAGGAATCGTCCATCGAAAGCGAAAACCCTGACGCTCTTTTTGCCCATACAGAACTTGAAAAGCAGGTTGTTTCCAGCATTGTGAATTTGCAAAAAGTCATAGTTCCCATGTCGGACTTGTATAAGGCGCGGGGCGGACAAAGCCAGGACGCTTCCGTCGCTTCGCTTCAAGACGATTTGTCAAGCTTGCAGGACAAGGTTCTTGCCCAAAACAAGAAGAACCGCGACTTGCTTAAAAGCCACATGGACAGCATCAGGACGCAGATCTCTTCCTTTAGAAATCCCTACAAGGGCCGCCGCTCTGTATACGCTGAAAAGAACGCTATAGGTTCGATGGTGGCTGTTGAGGCGTAAAAAAAAATCCCGCATTGAGCGGGATTTTTTTTTACGGCTTGCAATCCAAGCGACCTTGACTACTTTAAGGCTTCAAAAATCATGTCAGCCACAAATATTACTGCCAAAATCCATGTCACAACAGGGATGTCCTTGGCTTTCTTTCCTGCGACTTTTGCAATCACGTAAGAGATGATTCCAAACATGATTCCCTTTGAAATTGAGTAGGCGAAGGGCATTGTCATGATTGTGATGAAGGCCGGTATTCCTTCTGTTGGATCGTCAAACTTGATTCCAACAACGCTCCTCATCATAAGGTAGCCGACAAAAATCAAAGCTGGAGCGGTGGCCGCGGCAGGAACAAGTCCAAAAAGCGGGCTGAGGAAAAGGGCGAGGGCGAACAAAATTGCTGTGACTACGCTGGCCAATCCTGTGCGGGCTCCCGCTGCGACGCCTGAAGAAGATTCAACGAATGAAGTTACGGTTGAAGTTCCCAAGCAGGCGCCTGCGACAGTTCCTATGGCGTCAGAAAGCAGGGCTCCTTTTACATTTTTGATTTCGCCGTTTTGATCCTTGAGGTTTCCTTGTTCGGCCACGCCAAGCAAAGTTCCGATTGTGTCGAACATGTCTGTGAACAAGAAGGTGAAGAAAATCACAAAGAAGCGGCCGATATTCTCAAAGATTCCGGCAAAGTCAAAGGCGAACATGACGGGAGCTTGTGGCGTTGAGAAGGGCTTGAAGTTTTCGGGAACTGTCGTCACGCCAAAAGGAATTCCTATTACTGTGGTGATGGCGATTCCAATCAAAATTGAGCCTTTTACATTGAGGGTGTAGAGAATGATTGTGATGATCAATCCAAGAATGGCCACGATGGCGGCGTGGTTGTCGCCAGCGAAGTTTACAAAGCCGATGAAGGTTCCCGTGTCGTGAGAGCAAATGCCGGCGTTGACCAAGCCGATGATTGTGATGAACAAACCGATTCCCACAGCGACGGCTTTTTTGATTCCTTCGGGAATTGAGCGAACAATCGCCTCGCGCACTCCGCAGACGGAAAGAATTATGAACAAAATTCCTTCAAGCAAAACCGCTGTGAGAGCAAGCTTGTAAGAGCAGCCCATTCCCAAGACAACGCTGTAAGTGAAAAAGGCGTTGAGACCCAAGCCAGGCGCCAAGGCTACGGGCAAGTTGGCGAGCAAGGCCATTACCAAAGTGGCGATGGCGGCTGAAATTGCGGTGGCTGTGAACACGCCGCCCCAAGGCAAGCCTGATTCGCTCAAGATGGCCGGGTTTACGACCAAAATGTAAACCATGGCCAAAAATGTTGTTACGCCGCCGACAACTTCTTTGCTGACGGTGGTGTTTCTTTCTTTTAGCTGAAAGAACTTTTCCATAATGATTCTCCTTTTGTGTAAAGATGAGTCATTTTAGCGCAGATTTGAAAATTTGTCGATATTCCCGCGAAAGGATTCCCGCGAAAGGAGAAGGGGGGGGGGCAAGCTCTAAAAACTGTAATTTTTTAAAGGCTCATTTTCCCGCGTAAAAGTCAACCACGTCGTCGGGAACGCAGTCTCTCCATTTTGTCTTTAGAACCAAAAATTTGCAAACTTGGCGGCTTAGAAACCAAGCGATTATTATTCCGGCCAAGACAGCCACCGGCGAAACAGTTTTCATCACCGAAACGTCGGCCTTGACAATTCTTCCCAAAAACCACGCGGCGGCGATTTCCAAGGCAATGACCAAAACAAATCCCGCTATTAAAAGAACGGCGGCTCCAAGCATTTGAATCCAAAAGGCGTTCCGCTTTTTTTGGCTTTCTGTCAAGGGCGCCTTTTGGTCGGCCTGAATTTGTTTAAGCTCTTCTTCAGTCATTTTTTCCCTCTTTTTTTAGCGCGATGAAAAAAGATAAAATTAAGATGATTCCGCAAACGACTATTGTGGCGTCGGCGACATTGAATGTGGGCCAGCGCTCAAGGCCAAAAAGTCCGTAGAACTTCACGTCGATAAAATCAACCACGCCTTCGCTTCTGAAAATTCTGTCGATGATGTTTCCGATTCCGCCGCCCACGATTCCGCAAACGCACCAGCGTTGCAAGGCGGTAAATTCCTTGTTCCTAAAATAAACGGCTATGACAATTCCTATGACCGCAAGGGGCGCCAAGGAAAAAAGAATTCCCCTGACCGCGTTTGAAAGGCCTGAGCCGATGCTAAAGGCCACTCCCTTGTTTGAAACATGAATGATTCGCAAAAAGTCGCCAAAAAAACTGTAGCCGACGGTATAGTATGGAATGCATTTTACAACCAGCGATTTTGTGATTTGATCGGCCAAAATGACGGCCAGCGCGAGAGTAAAAGGAATCAATTTTTCTTTTAAGCTTTTTTCCATAATTGAGAGAAGCATAGCGCAAACGGCCTTTTTATTCAATGCAAAATTCGGCGGCTGGGCAAAAGTCCAATTTGCGCAAGAATCACTTGAAGACGCCGCGAATGAAAATTTCAATGCCGATTAAAATCAATATGGCGCCGCCTAAAAATTGCGAGCGGCCGGAAACTTTTTTGCCCGCGGCTTTTCCAATCAAAAGGCCTGTCATGCAAATGGCGAAAGTTGCCAGCGCGATTATTAGCGAGGCCGCGGCGGCCATGGGAGCCTTGTATTCAGAAATGGTGAAGCCCACGCTCAGCGCGTCGATGGATGTGGCCACTCCTTGCGTTAAAAGCGTTGGAAATGTCAATGGCTTTGAAGGATTGGCCGCGCAATTTTCGCAATCTTTTTTGCCGCAATTTTGGCATTCTTTGTTTTTGGAAAGCGCGGATTCAATAATCATTTTTATGCCGATAAAGGCCAAAAGAAGCAGCGCTATCCAAGGAATGAATTTTTGAAAGGCTGAAAAAGTTTTTGCCGCCCAGCGGACGGAAGCCCAGCCAATCATGGGCATGGCGAACTGGAAGAAGGCGTAGACGCCGGCCACAAGGCATTGCTTCTTTTTGCTCATTTTTGGCTCGGCTATGGCGTTGGCGATTGAAACGGAAAAGGCGTCCATGGCAAGGGCCGCGCCCAAGAGAATTGAATTTGTCAAAAATAAAAACAAGAAGCTCATGCCTCCATTTTAGCGCAATTCATTTTGTTAGTCCAAGGCAATTCGCGCCCGCCGCTCTTGAAGGCCTCGCTTGTTTTGCGGCAAAAATTGCGCTAATATTTTGTTTGTTATGGAAGACCAATTTTCTAGAATCCGAATGCTGCTGGGCGAAAAAAAAATGCGGGCGCTTTTTGACGCCGGCGCGGCAGTTTTTGGAATTGGCGGCGTGGGAAAATTTTTGCTGGTTGACAACGATGTGGTGAGCCTTTCAAACATTAACCGACAAATAATCGCTACCCACAAAAGCCTTGGCCGGCCAAAAGTCCAGGTTATGAAAGAGCGGGTTCTTGACATAAATCCCGGCGCCCTTGTGGAAACGAGGGAATGTTTTTTTCTTCCTGAAAATTCAAGTTCCTTTGACTTTTCAAAATGGTCATACATTGTTGACGCTGTTGACACAGTTTCCGCAAAAATAGAAATAATTTGCCAAGAAAAAAAATCCGGCGTTCCTGTCATAAGCTCCATGGGCGCTGGGAACAAGCTTGACCCCACAAAATTTTTGGCGGCCGACATTTACCAAACAAGCGTTTGTCCTTTGGCCCGCGTCATGCGGCGGGAATGCAAAAAGCGGAAAAGATTTAAAGGTCGTCTATTCAACGGAAAAGCCCCTTTCGCCGCAAGCCGCCTTGGATTTTGGCCAAGAAGCGCAAGGAGCGGAAAAGGCCGCATTAAAAAAAAGAGCGCCCGCCAGCGCGGCTTTTGTTCCGTCTGTGGCGGGCTTGATTTTAGCAAGCCAAGTTGTCATGGACTTGACCGGCTTTGACGGCTTGGACAAAAAAAATTAAGGCGGGGGCTTTTTCGCTCCATTGGAACGATTCGCCAGATTGGACCTTTTAGCGCTGAACGCTGGCGGCCTTGATTTTTTTCGCCGTTTCTTGGCCGCAAAAATATTCCACAAGCGCCATGGCAAATTGCTCCGCCGCGCCAGGGCCTCGGCCTGTAATCAAATTTTTGTCAACGGCAAAAGGCTGGTCTTTTAAGAGAATGGCGCCTCCAGTCAATTGGTCCGCCTTTTCCTCTGAGCCGCAATATTCGGCGATGTTCTTGTCCATTCCCGGATAGCAAGTGTATTTTTTTTGGGCCAAAATTCCTGTCTTTGCCAAAACCACCACAGGCGCGGCGCAAATGGCTGAAACCAATTTGTTTTGCGAGAACATTTTTTTGATAAAGTCTATGGCCAGCTCGCAGGCTCCCACATTGACCGCGCCAGGCATTCCGCCGGGAATAAAAACGCCGTCGGGAAGCTGGGAGCAATTGGCGATGAAGTCGTCAAAGGTCGTGTCCGCCTTGACGCAAATTCCGTGGGCTCCCTTTACAAGAACGTCCGCCTTTCCGCCAACGGGAATCGCGGCTGTGACCACTTCCACGCCGGCTCTTCTTAAATAATCGATGGGGCTTATCGCCTCAATTTCCTCAAAGCCTTCCGCCAAAAAAACAACGACTTTTGCCATGCCTAAAACCTCCATGCAAAGTATTGAAATTATAACTCTTTATCGATAAAATATCTATATGGACGCAAACGCTAGAAAAAAACAAGTTCTTATCATTAACGCCGCTCCGATGTTCCGAGAATTTTTGCGGGAAAAGCTTGCGTCAGAAAATGTCGCCGTTGAAATCGCCGACGGACGGTTGGATTCTTTTACAAAAATTGTCCGCGTTCTTCCTGATTTGATTGTCATTGACATTGAAAATTCGTTTGAAGAAATTATGGATTTGCTTGAGCGAAAAATGTCCGAACCGAACGCAAAAAGAATTCCAGTCATAATTTCAGGTCCCGTTATGGACCGCGCGCAAATTTCTTCTCTCGTTCAATATGGAGTTGTAAAGTATTTTTCAAAGCCTATCAAGTTTGACGTCTTTTTTGAGGCGATTGGAAAAATCATTCGCGTAAACCTTTCCATGGACACCACTCCCTGCGTCCTTGAGATTCACCACAATGGAAACATTATTTTTGTTGAAATCGCGCAAGGCTTGAATCGGGAAAAGATTTCGCTGCTTAAGTATAGAATCAGCGAGATGATTGACGCCAATAAAATAAAAGATCCAAAACTCATCGTCATGATGACCAACTTGCAACTTTCTTTTGTTGACGGAATAAATGTTGAACTTTTGCTTGACACTGTTACCGCTGACGAGCGCATTCAACATAGAAACATAAAAATTCTTTCCCTTGACAATTTTATGGACGAGTTTATCGACGGACATGCGGCGTATGTCGGAGTTAAGGTAATAAAGGATTTGACTTCAGCTTTGGGCTCTATTGTTGGAAAAAGCCAATCGGCTGGAGACGCGACGGACATTATTGCCGACAGCATTTTGTCGGGCGACGCTGACGACGGACTTGGCTCTGTTGACATACGCTTTAGCGCGGACAGCGGAGAAGATTTAAATTCATTGAGCGCGGAAGGAAGCCTTTTGACCATCGCGATTGTTGATGACGATGAGGTTGTTCGAAGAATCTTGACTCAATCATTTTTGTCGCTTGGAATTTCCGCCGAGGCCTTTGATTCCGGCGCCAAGTTCGCGCAGGCGATTCAAAGCAAAAACTACGACTTGGCCATTCTTGACATTTTTATGCAAGGCGTTTCCGGATACGACATCTTAAAGCAGATGCGGACAAGAGAAAAGCCCATACCAATAATCGTTTACTCTCAGGCCGTTCAACGTGAATATGTCATTCAGGCGCTCAGCCTTGGCGCCAAAGGTTATCTTGCAAAGCCGCAAAAGCCCGAAGTGATTTTAAAAAAGGCTATGGAAATTTTGCATGAGCGAATCTGACGCGCCGCTTGAAGCGATTGCAACTGGAAGCCGTTTTTTGTCGAGCACAGTGCACGAGATGCGCACGCCGATTCAGACTATAATCGGGTCTCTTGAACTTTTAAAAATGACAAGCCTTGACAAAGAGCAAATGGAATACGTCCACCAAATGCAAGTGGGCGCCGAGACTTTGCTGGCTTTGGCAAACGACATTCTTGACTTTTCAAAAATTCGCTCGCAAAATTTTAAGCTTGAGAACATTCAGTTTGATTTGAGGGAAGTTGTGGAGCGCGTCATGGACTCCATAAGCGCGGAGGCTTTTGGAAAAAACTTGGAGCTTGTGAGCGACATCTATCCGTCGGTTCCCCGCTATGTCAACGGCGACCCGACGCGCTTGCAGCAGATTTTGCTGAACATAGTCAAGAACGCCGTAAAATTTACGGAAAAGGGCTACATTCATACAATTGTGGAGCAGTCCAAAGACGGCAGCCTTTTGTTTAAGGTTGAGGACACGGGAATAGGAATTTCAAAAGAGGCGCGCAAAAATCTTTTTACTGATTTTTATCAGGCCGACACTTCCACCACCAGAAAATATGGCGGCACAGGACTTGGACTTTCCATTTGCAAGGCTCTTGTGGCCGCTATGGGCGGAAAGATTGGAGTTGAGCCAAATGTAAGCGGCGGCTCAATTTTTTGGTTCACCATCGCGCCTTCCGAGACAAAAAGCGCCAAGTCGGCCTTGGATAAATACAAAAAACTTTTGCCTCCTGAAAATACAAGAATACTTTTGGTTGACGACAACTATTTGGCGCGAAAATCATTTGAAGGAAAATTAAGGGATTTTGGCGTTCAAAACATAAGCCTCACCCAAAGCGGAAAAGAAGCGCTTGAAATTATGAAGACGGCCGCGCGGCAAGGCAACCCATTTACGATTGTTTTCATTGACATGCTTATGCCTGTAATGGACGGTTGGCGTTTGGCCAGCGAAATCAATTCCGACAAGAGCATAAACGACGCCCGCCTTTACTTGATTGTTCCCGAAGGCCAGCTTAGGCAAGACGCAAAGATGAGAATGCTCAATTGGTTTAACGGATACATTTACAAGCCTGTAAAAATGCAAAGGCTCCGCGACTTGCTTTCCTTGGCTTTTTCAGATTCTATGGAATTAAATTCAGCCGAACAAGGCGGGGTTGTTGTTGACGAAGCCGCCATAAAGACAAGCGGAGACAAAATAGCGCAAGGCGTTTTGGTTCTTGTTGCGGAAGATCATCCCGTAAATCGAAAGCTTATCGTTTCGTTCCTAAAAAAAATGGGCGCGGAGGTTTTGGAGGCTGTGGACGGAGGCGACGCGGTTCGCCTTGCGGAAGAGAATCCAAAAACCGACATTATATTCATGGACTTGCAAATGCCTGTGATGAATGGGCTGGAAGTTACAAAGCGATTGAGGCGTGACGGATATAACGGCGTGATTGTCGCTTGCACGGCAAACCACAGCGAGGATGACTATAAACTTTACAGCGCCGCAGGAATGAACGACCTTTTGGGAAAGCCGTATAAGAGCGACGATTTAAAGCAAGTCATACTGCGCTGGAAAAGTTCGTTTTCGGCAAACCTAAAGCCGGTTCAAACTTCGATTGCCGCAAATGCTGACAAAGAAAAAATTGTTTGGGACACTGATGATTTTGAGGACACTATTTCCGGCGATTTTGATTTGGGCTTGCAACTGCTTTTTGATTTTTTGGAACAAAGCGAAAAGCTGATTGAACAAATTCCTGTGATGATAAAAGCAAAAGATTGGGAGCATTTGCGGCAGATTGGCCATACGCTAAAGGGAAGCGCGGCCACAATTTCGGCTTTTTCGATTTCCAGCAGGGGAATGGCCTTGAACAAGGCGGCGCATGAAGAAGACGAGCAAAAGTTAAAAAAAGAAGGCAAACGCCTTGGCGAAGAGTTGAAAAAATTCAGTGCCGCGGCGGATAAATGGAAAAAGGAGCGCGGTCTTGAAGACGAATTATCATACACACACGACTTTTTGTGACGGAAAAAATACGCTTGAGGAAATGATTTTGGCGGCCATTGAAAAATCATTTTCGATATTGGGATTTTCTTCCCATAGTCTTTATCCTCATTCTTCAGATTGGCACATGGCGGTTCAAGACCACCAAAAATATTTTGACCAAATAAGGGCGCTTTCAAAAAAGTACGAGCAAAAAATAAAAGTTTGCGCCGGCCTTGAAGCGGACTACATTCCTGGAATGGCTTGCGACTTTGAATGGCAATACAAAGAATTCAACCCGGATTTTTTAATTGGTTCGGTTCATTATTTGACAAACAAAAATGGCTTTTTTACAGTGGACGACAAAACTGAAAACGTCCGCCAAGGCCTTGCCCGCCTCTACAACAATGACGGAAAAAAAGCGGTTTGCGAATATTTTGCCCGCCAGCGAGAAATGCTTGAAAGCCAAAAAATAACAATCTTGGGACACGCTGACGTTATTAGAATAAGAAACGGCGAGCTTAAGTTTTTTGACGAAGGCGAGTCTTGGTATAAAAAAGAAATCAAGGCCACGGCAAAGGCGGCCGCGCGTGCGGGCGTAATCGCTGAAATTAATACTGGCGGACTTGCTCGAGGAGTTATGGACGACGTGTATCCCAGCGCCGAGTTTTTGGAATTTCTTTTTAAAGCCGGAGTTCCGATTGTCTTTTCATGCGACGCGCACAAGGCCGAACACATCGGCTTTGCTTTTGACCGCGCCGAACTTGCCGCGATTAGGGCTGGATATGAAGAGGCCGCCTATATTGAAGACGGCCAAATAAAATTCTATAAATTGGATGGCAGGCTAAAATATTAGCGGCCAAAAATCAGCGGCGCTTTTCAGCTTTGGACGCGCAGTTGATGCACATAAAGGCGTAGGGCAGGGCTTCCAGTCTGGCCTCAGGAATCGGCTTTCCGCATTTAAGGCAGAGACCGTATTTGCCTTGTTGAAGGCGAAGAAGCGCGTTGTTGATAAGCGTAAGGCGGTTTGCGTCTTGCGCTCCCAAGGAGTCCAACATATTGCGGTCAACCGCGTCTGACGCCACGTCGATTTCGTCTCCCGACTCCACTTTTGACACCAAGCTTTTAAACTCCGCGTTTTGGGCGGCCAAAGCGTCCAAAATCAAGTTTCTTTGCTCAATCAATTTTTCTTTCATTTTTTTTATAAAAGACTGTCTCAAAATTTTCCCCTTGTTGACAAAAACGATTGTTTTAAGATACTATAATAGCGCATCTTGAAAAAAAATCAAGTGTTTTTTGAGGAGGAATCGTGGCAAAAGAAGAGGCGATTGAAGTTGAGGGCTTGGTAAAAGAAGCTCTGCCCAACACAATGTTTCGCGTTGAATTAAAGAACGGTCACATCATTATGGCTCATCTTTCAGGAAAAATGAGAAAGCATTACATCAGAATCGTTCCTGGCGACAATGTTAAGGTCGCTCTTTCTCCCTACGATTTGGACAAGGGAAGAATCATTTTTAGACAGCGATAATTTTTGCGCGCGCTTTTGGAAAACAAAACTTGGACGCGCCTTTATTTTTTTGTTGGCTTGAACAAGGCTTTGAGCGCGCGGCCGGCTCCGCCAACTCCATTCACAATGGCCGCCAAACTGAAAATTGGTCCAATCGGAAAAAGATAAATTGAAAAGCTGAGCGACCAGAATCCAATGATGGTTTGGAGCGTTTTCCAAATGAGTTGGCTAAAAGCCTCGCCTTTGGAAAGCGACTCTTCTTCCTGCCTGCCGTAATAGTAACGCCTTTCGTTTTGCCTTGAATTGTAGGCGGTCCACTCGCGGAAAGGATCGTAGCCTTCGTTTCCAAATGGGTTGTAGCCTCCCCAAGAGTTTTCTTGGCTGTAGTTTTGCTGGTATGAATTTTGTCCGCCGGAAAATGGATTGAAGCCGCCCGCGTCGTAATTGGACTTTTTTGCCGGGTCGCTCAAGACTGAATAGGCCTCGCTTATTTTTTTGAATTTTTCTTCGGCGGCTTTGTCGCCAGGATTTCTGTCTGGATGGTATTTAAAGGCCAAGCTTCTGTAGGCTTTTTTTATTTCGTCTTGAGTTGAATTTTTTGATATTCCAAGAATGGCGTAGTAATCTTCCATAGTTATAATATAGTAAATTTAAGGTCTAACGGCAACCCAAGTCGCGCCGCTTCCGCCGTGATTTTTGTCGGCTTTTCCGCTGGCGCCCAAGCGCTGGTCCCTCTCAATAAATGTTTGGACAAGTTTTCCCAGCGCTCCTTCGCCGCCCGTTGAATGAATTCCTTTTCCGTGAATAATCAAAATTTTTTGCAGGCCCCGCCTTTTTGCGTTGGCCACAAAGTCGTTCAAGGCTTTCCACGCTTCGTCTTGAGTCAGTCCGTGCAAATCGATGGCGTCTTGCGGAGAAAGTTTTTGAACATAAGACGCGCGCCGCATGTTTTTTTGCGCGTCGGCTTTTTCTTTTGCCGCGTCCTTGTCGATGATTTTTCTATCTCCGCTTTTTTCCCATTTGTCCAGAATGTCGCCAAAATTCATTTTATCACCGCAAGGTTTTCTTTTTTTATCCAGCCGCCGTTTTCGTTGTAGACTATGTAGTACCAGTCCTTGACTTCTTCCTTGATTTGGACGCGGCTTCCTCCGCTAACAGCCGATTTTGTCATTGCGGAATCTTCGGGAATCGGCCTGATTTCTCCGCCGACAATTATTCCAAATTTTTTTACGACCAGGCTTGCGGCAAAGATTGAGAAGAAAAAAAGTCCAAGCGCGGCAATTCCAATTACAGCCGCCTCAAATCTTTTTTTCAGCGCCAAGAAAATCGCGGCGAGCGCAAAAAGAAGTCCGTTGGCGCCAATTATGATAAAGAAAACGCAGTAATTGCTTTCGTTTTCGGAGTTCTTTATGCCGGCCGCGCTCTCGGCTTCGATTCTTTGCGCTCGAATTTTTCCAAGAGAAAAAAGCGCCCTTCTTTCCATGGAGCGAAGTTCGGCGATTCGCGCGCAGTCAAAAGGCGTGTTGGCTTTTTTTTCTTGTTTGCTGTTTTGCTCCGACTCTTCGGCAAAAGCGTATGCGTATACTGGTTGCCGCTCTTCTTCTGTTTTGGCCTTTTGGTTTTGTCCTGAGTTTTTGGCGGGAAGAATCGTCACAACGCATTCTGGAGTTGAAAGGTATACAGAGCGGCCTGAGTAGGCTGTGACCATCATTCTGATTTCGGGAAGGCTCGTCGTTCCCGCGGCAAATGGAGTCCATTCAAAATAGGCCAACGGAATTTTTTCAGTTGAAAAGTCGGAAGGCCTGCGGCCTGAATCTTTGTCGGCGTAGCGCTTGAGCTCTTTAAAAAGAGAGTCTTTTGGAATCTTCCACACGAATTGTTGGGCTTGAACCGCATACTGCATGTAAATCGTAAATCGGGCCGCCTTGTCGCTTTCCAATTCAATGCTGGGAATTTTCTTTGAATCCGCGCTGATTGTTTGTCCGTTGTCAAATTCCACAATCATTTTTGGAAGAATTGTGCGCGGATTTTCGTAGACATCGACAGGCTTGAACTTAATTGAGTGACGGCGGCCCTTTACATAAATGACAAGCGGCGGCAAAGCGATGTTGCCTGTTTGCCTGAATGTAAACCATAAGTCTATTTCGGTTCCTGGCGCTTCTAGGCTTGAAATGTAGTCGCTTTTTTTTGACGAGTTGAAAATCACTCCGTCGGGAAAAGTCGGCAATTCTGTTTGGACGTCGTTTGACGACACGCTTGGAATTTTTAGTATGAACTGCGCTTCGCTGTTTGTAAAAAAAATGTCGTCCTTTGGAACAACTTCCAATTTTTCCGCGTCGGCTCTGGAAAAAAAAGCGGCGCTTTGATTTTGAGAATGAATTTCTTGTCCGCAAAAAAGAATCGCCGTTAGTAATCCAAGGGCGACGTGTTTTTTTGCTCTTGTTGTGTGTTTTTCCATTGCTGTCGGTCTTTCTCCCGTATTCTATTAAAAACAGATTTTTGCAAATTTGATTCGTCTTGGGAAATTTCTCCCGCGCCGTTCAACTCTCTTTCGCTTTCTTTCGCGCGCTGGGCCTGTTGGTTGTAAGAAAGCTCAAGGTTGATTTTTGCCCTGACATTTGTGGGGTCAACCAAAAGCGCGTTTTTAAAAAGTTCCGCCGCCTTTTGGTAGTCGCCTTGCCGTTGCGCGATTATGCCTGAATTGTAAAAGGCCGCGAATCTGATTTTGTTTGGCGCCGCTCCAGAAAGTTCGTTCATTTTTTCAAGCGCGGCCTCGTTTTCGTTTTGCATCAAGTAAGTTGCTGAAAGTCCGTATAGCGCGTATTGCTTGATTGTCTCATCGCCGTTGCTTTTGGCCTCGTCAAGGCTTTGCGTAAAGTTTGCAACCGCCTCTGTATACTGCTTTTGATTCCAATTCCAAACGGCGGCTAAAATTTTCTTTGACTCGTTAAATTCTCCGGAACAAGACGAAAGCGAAATCGCGATTAACGAAAGAGCCAAGGTTTCGCGAACTCCCCGCAAAGAAAATTCGCTGGCAAAAAAACTAAGCGTAAAGAAAATTATTCCAAGCGCGATGAAAAACAAGTGGCGGTCCACAGGCTGAGTTTCGTAAGACATTGAGGTTTTGTCTCCGTCGTCAGACTTGATTGAAGCCAAGACTTTGTTGGCCGAGCCAAAGTCCGTCGCGTCCACAAATTGCGCCGAAGCGCCTTTTATAAAACTAAAGCCAAGTCCGCCAAGATTTTTTTTGTTGGCGGCGCGAACGGCTTCCTTGATTTTTTCTGAGCGCAAGGCGGTTTTTACAAGTGTTTTTCCGTCTCCTGCGTAGATTTCAGTTTCTCTTTCCTCGCCAAAGCCGATTATCACAACGCCGACTCCGCGCTTTAAGGCGGCGCCTATGGCGTTTTCCAAAGCCGAGTCGCTTTCCTCGCCGTCAGTAAAAAGCCATATTACAGGCGCGTTGGAAATTGTTTTTGGAAACGACCTTAGCGCCGCGTTTATTCCTTCGCCTAAATTGCTTCCCGACGAACTCATTAGTTTTGGCGACAAAATTGAGATTAAGCTTTTGATTGATTCGGTGTCTTCTGTAAGCGGAACGGCTATGATTCCGTTTCCTTTTGCCAAAACCGCGCTGACTGGGGTTCCTTGGGTGTTGTCAAGAAGTTGCAAGGCGTAGGATTCAACGGCTTCAAGTCTGGTCAAATTGTTTGGGCAGTCGCGGGCTGTCATGCTGTATGATATGTCAAAGACCATTGAAATTGAAGAACCGTTCTTTTGAGCCGGAGTGGAAACGCTTCCCCATGAAATTCCGGCAAAAGCGAAAACCATCATGAACCAAGCCAAAGTCCTTAGCGCCACGCGGCTTGCGACTCTTTTTTTTATGCTCTTGTATTCTTTTGTATTTTTGTTTTTTGCGGATTTCATCAACAGCGAAAAAGTTTTTTTGTAAACCAAGGCGCTGTAGATTATGGCCGGAATGGCAAAAAGAATTCCGTAAAGAGCTGCGGGACGTTCAATGCTAAAGTTCATACAAACTCCTTGAGCAAAAACCTTCTGACAATCCAAGCCAGCGCGAAAACTAAAATTGCCGCAAAAAGAAATCTGTCGTAGTATTGTTTGTTTACGTTCCTCAAATAATAATTTTGCGCCACATTTTCCCGCCGCTCTATTGCCGCCAACGCCGCTGACAAAGACTGCAGGTTTTCAACGCCATAGTAATGACCGCCTGAGCCAAGAGCGATTTTTTCCAAAGGGCCTGAGTCAAAGGACGAGTCAAGATATCCGGTGTATTCTCTTCCTGTGTAAGGGTCCTTGTAGTCAAGCGGAACCGAACCGCTGGTTCCGATTCCGACTGTGTATAAAGTTATTTTATTTTCTACGGCCAACCGCGCCGCGGTTTCCGGGTGGATTTCTCCGGCATTGTTTTCTCCGTCTGTGATGAGGACGATGCACTTGCGCGGCGCTTTTGACGTTGAAAGATGATAAATCGCCGAACTCAATCCTGTTCCAATCGCCGTTCCTTCTCCCATTTCGCCAAGGGTCAAGGACGAAAGGCGGCTTTTAAAGTATTCCAAATCGGATGTGGGAGGAACGACAATGGCGGCTTCGTCGCCCATGGCCACCAAACCGTATGACGCTCCTGAATTTTTTTGAACGACGCTTTGAGCCGCTTGTTTGGCCGCGTCGATTCTAAGCCCGCCGCCAATGTCTCTGGCCGCCATGGACGGACTTGTGTCCAAAACAAAAATTATGTCGCTTCCCCGCGTTGTGTAAACCCTTTCTTGTTCGCTTACAACGGGGTCCGCAAACGCAAGGACAATCATTAAAAAGGCCGCAAAAACCATATTGCTTGCCAATGCCGAGGCAAAATTGAAAAATTTATTGTCCCACGAAAAAATATGGCCCTGCCAGTCAGCGAAAGTAAGAGGAAAGCTTATTCGTTGCAGCAAGCCGATTTTTCTAAAAACCAAAAAAAGCGGAATCAAGAGCAAAAGAAAAAATGCGGCGGGATTCATAAAACTAAAGGACATCCAATTCCTCCTCTGAAGCTCCGTCGCTTTCAAAAAGCGCGATTGCCTTTAGAACCATGTCGCTTAAAGACTTTCGCTCGTAGCTGGCCAATTTTGCTTGGTGTTCGGCGGGAGGATAAAGCTGCGAGTCGATGGAGTCGTGGGCGTATCGGATATAATCGGTTCTGATGAACATTGATGTCAAGTCCTCGACGCTGTAGGCGATGGACGACGGAATTTCGCCAAGACAAATTTTAAAGAAAGCGTCTCTGACTCCCCGCGCCGAGGCTGACTCAAACGGGTAGTCAAACCTAAAGGCAAGATAGGAGCGGGTGATGTTTTGCAATCCGGCGCAAAAATCTATGTCGTTTATTTTTTTGTTTTTGCAAAGACGCTTGATTTTTTTTATGGCGATTGTCGAGTTCCTTCTGTAGGCTCGGCGCATGGACAAATGGTTTAGCCATCTTTGTATGTCGCCAAATTTTATCAAGGCCCTCAATATGAGCGCGAATGCGACTAGGGCCGCCAAAGAAATGGCGAATAAAACGTAAGTTGTTCCCGGAATTATAAAAGGCGGCGCGGGCGGCTGCATTTCGCGAAGGTTTGTTTTTTCAACTATGGACTTGATTTCTATCGGGTCGAACAAAATTGAATACGAAATGTTTTTATTTTTATCTTTTTCGTTTAGGCCTAAAACCGAAAACAAGTCAAAGGGCGGAAACTCTATCGCGCCCGGCCGCCAAGGAACGATTTGAACGCTGATGACATATTCCATGTCGTTGCGGCTAAAATAGGCGCTTTTAATTGTGAGCGAAGCGTTTAAGTTCTTAAACGGAAATTTTGAAATGTCGATTTCCTTTTCCATGACCAAGTCTGCGTTTGGAAAAAAATCAACCGCGCTTCTAAAGGCGTATCTCAATTCCGCTTGGTCGCCGACAAAAACTTCAAGGGGAATCAAAGACTGCGACACTTCCGAGGCGTTTTCGGAAACGTTTTCATGCAGTCCTTGGGCAATGGCGGCGGCCGGCAAGGCAAGCAAAAGCGCCGCGATAATTTTCTTAAGCTTGTCGCTCATGTCGCCTCCCTTTGAGTGAAGAAATTCATAAGGGAGTTCAACGGATCTTCGCTTGTTGATATTGACAGCGGGATGCCGCCGCGGCGCAAAACTGTGTCTGTCCAGCGCTTCGTTCGCATCGCGGCGTCTTCTCTCCATTGGCCTCTAAAGGTTTTTGACATTGTTGGAAAAATGCGCCGCGTTCCGCTTTCGGAATCGCGAACGACAATCGAGCCAATCTCGGGCAGCGAAGAATCCATGCTGTCTGTTATTCTGACGGCCACAACGTCATGGCGGGCGGCGATTTGCGCCAACTCGTCTTCCCAACCGCTTGCCCTAAAATCAGAGAGGATGAAAATCATGGACCTTTTTTTTAAAAGTTTTCCAGCGCCTTTTAGGGCGGCCGCGAGCGCTGTTCCTTTTTGTCTTTTGGGAGCCTCGTCCAAGCGTGAAAGCAATAGCATTGTTTGGTCGGAGGAGTTTTTTGGTTGAATGGCAAATTCTATTTCTTTTGAAAACAAGACGGCGCCTATTGGGTTCGCGTTTCTTTCGGAGCTTAGAGCCAAAAGCGCTGCGATTTCAGTGGCGCTTTCAAGGCGGCTTTTGCTCTTTGTTCCTTCTTGCATGGAAAGGGAGCGGTCAACTATTAGGAATATTTGCAGCTCCCGCTCTTCGTCAAAAATCTTTACAAATGGCTTTCCGCTTCGCGCCGTGACGTTCCAATCTATGGTTCTAACGTCGTCTCCCCGCAAATATTCCCGCACGCCGGAAAATTCAATTCCTTGTCCGCGATACAAAGAGCGAAAGGCTCCGTTTTGCATCGCCGAAGCGAGAGATTTTGTAGTAATCCTAAGAATGGCCGCGCGCTTGATTAAAGACTCGCGGTCAGAAATTAAATTCTCCGCCATTTTTTAAATCCAATTTTTTTTACGGAAGGGGAGTCAATTCCAAAATTCTTTCTATAATGTCGTCGGCGCTTACATTTGACGCGGCCGCTTCGTAAGACAAAACCATGCGGTGGCGCAAAACATTTTTCGCCACGGCCTTGATGTCGTCGGGCAAAACAAAAGAGCGGCCGCTGAACAAGGCTTGGACTTTTGCGCATTGAAGCAAGGCAATTCCGGCTCGCGGCGACGCGCCGTAGTTTATGTATTTTGAAATGTCGTCCCTTCCCGCGGCCATGGAATTTGCCGGGCGGGTCACGTTCACGATAGAAACGATGTATTCAACTATTTTTTCGTCGCAAACAATTCGCTCCAAAAGATTTCTGGCTTTGCGCAAAATCTGCTGGCTAAAAACTTGAGTGACGGGAACTTGAGCCGCGTTTCCGCAAGTCTGGACAATCTCAACTTCTTCAGAGGCTGTGGGGTAGGGAACCACAATCTTCATTAAAAAGCGGTCCAATTCCGCTTCCGGCAAATTGTAGGTTCCTTCCTGTTCGATTGGATTTTGCGTGGCCAAGACAAAAAAGGGGTCGGGCAATTTGTATGTGGCGTCGCCAATTGTAACTTGCCGCTCGGCCATGGACTCAAGCAAGGCGCTTTGAACTTTTGCGGGAGCCCGGTTTATTTCGTCGGCAAAAACCACGTTGGTGAAAATCGGGCCTTTATGGACGCTAAAGCGGCCGGAGTTTTGCTCGTACATTAAAGTTCCAGTAAGATCGGCGGGAAGCAAGTCGGGAGTGAACTGAACGCGCTTGAAGTCCAAGCCTGAAATTTCGGCAAAGGTTCTGACCGCCAAAGTTTTTGCCAAGCCTGGAACGCCTTCCAAAAGAACGTGGCCGCCGGCAACCATGGCCATTAAAATTCCGTCAACAACTTGCTTTTGTCCAATCAAGCGCTTGGCCGCTTCCGTTCGGCACTTTTCGGCGATTTCGCGGCATTCTTTTAGGTCTTGTTCGTTGATTTCACTTCTTTCCATAAATATTTTCTCCAGTCGCCGGCATTTTTAAAATGAATATTTATTCATACTTTTTGCATACTTATTCTTGACATTAATGCCGCGTTTAGCGTATTATATTATATCATGTTGAACCCTTTAGCACAAGAATTAAACGGCATTTTAAAGGACACTTGCGCGTCTTTTTTGTTTTCTGACTTTGGCGAAAGAATCTACTTTCCAAAGGGAATTATTGCCCAAAGCGGCGAAGCAAAAAAATTAGGCTACACGGCCAACGGAACCATAGGCACCACCATAATTGACGGCCGGCCCGCCATGCTCAACGCCATTCACAGGCATGTTCCTGAATTTTCAAGCTCGGCCCTTGTAGGTTACGCGCCCACCGCCGGAAACCCTGATTTGCGGGAAGCTTGGCGGCAAGACATGATTAGAAAGAATCCTTCCCTTGAGCCAAAAGACTTTTCCCAGCCGGTTTTGGTTCCCGGATTGACGGCCGGCATTTCTTATGTGGCCGACTTGTTCTTGGACGAAACAAAGGCGCTTTTGGCCGCCGACCCAAGTTGGGACAACTACGCATTGATAGCCCAAGCCAGAAGAAACGCGCCCTTCCGTCAGTTCAAGATGTTCAAGGACGGAGGATTTGACTTTGACTCTTTTGAGGCCGCGCTCAGAAAGGAATGCCAGTCTGGAAGCGCCCGCCTTTTGCTGAACTTTCCCCAAAATCCGTCAGGCTATTCTCCCACACGGGAAGAGGCCAAGAAAATTGTCGCGCTTTTAAAGGAACTTGCCGAAAGCGGAAAAAAGATTTTGGCCATAAGCGACGACGCTTATTTTGGCTTGAACTACGAGGACTCCATCGAGCCTCAATCCCTTTTTGCCTACACTTGCGACTTGCATCCCAACATTCTGGCCGTAAAAATTGACGGCCCCACAAAAGAAGACTTTGTTTGGGGCTTTAGGGCCGGCTTTGTGACTTTTGGCTGCAAGGGCTGGACAAAAGAGCAATACCAGGCTTTGGTCACAAAGTTGATGGGAACCATACGCTCTTCCGTAAGTTGCTCGTCTACGCCGCCCCAGTCTTTCCTGCTTAGGGCCATGACCGAAGAGTCCGAAGAATTTGAAGCCGAAAAATTGTCTTTGCGGGACGTTCTTGAGGAGCGCTACAAAAAAGTTCGCGCCTTTGTGGAAAGCCATTCGTCAAAAGTGGTCAAGCCCCTTCCATTCAATTCAGGCTACTTTATGAGCTTTGACGTAATTGGAAAAGACGCGGAAGAATTGCGCTCAAAACTTTTGCATGACTACGGCATTGGAACAATTTCCATTGACAGCCATACATTGCGCGTCGCTTTCAGTTCCCTTGAAGCCGAACAGATTGACGAAGTTTATTCCACGATTTACAAGGCCGCCGACGAATTGTGAAAAGGCGTAAAATGAGACGGGGCCTTCTTTTTTTGCCGCTTTTAAGCCTTCTCTTTTTTTCTTGCGCGAAAAAAGAAACGCGCCTTGTTTTGTGGACAAACAATGTTGACTTTGTTTCCTGCGCCGAACTTTTTAACGCAAGCCAAGACAAGATAAAGCTTGTGGCTTACTATAAAAAAAGTCCTGTCCAAGAACTTTTTGGCTTGCCAAGCGCCGGCAGGCCGGACTTGCTTGCCGGAAGCTATTTGCATGACGGAATTGAACAAAAAATTTTTTTAAGGCTTGATTCTTTGACAAAAAAGAACGGCCCTCTTAAACCGGAAACTTTTTACGAAACGCTTTTGAACGCCGGCCGCAAAAACGACAAGCAGTATTTGCTGCCTGTAAGCTACAATTTGCCGGCGCTTGTTTTTTACTCTGGAAATTACGAGCGCCTGCAAAACGTCTCGATGCTTTCTTTTGAGGACATAAAGGAAATCTCAAAAAAATTCAACGCGAAAAACAGCGCGGGAGTTTGGACCGCAATGGGATACGGACCACTGTGGTCTTCGGAATTTTTGTATTTGCTTTTTAAGGACAGGGGCGTTTATTTTAATGTGGGCCCAAAATCCATTTCGTATACAGAAAATGTTTTTTCAAAAAGCGTTGATTATGTCAAGGAGTGGGTTCAAGATGTGAACGAGGGCGTGAAAAACGAGCGGGACTTTGCATTTAAATACTTGTATATGCCTTTTTACAATCAGGCGCAGAACGGCCGCTGCCTTTTTTCTTTTGCTTCAAGCCGAGACATTTTGACTCTTCCTGACGATGTGATTAGAAATTTGGATTTTAGGTGGATTTGCAACGACAATAAAATTCAAATAGAAGACGACATTGTTAACGTAGGAATTTATTCCAAAAGCAAAGAAAAAGCGGCCGCCAAAAAATTTATAGTTTGGCTTTTGAGCGAAAACACTCAGCGAAAAATCTTGGATAGAAAATTCAAGATGAACATGCAGAACGACAGTTTTGGAATTGCAGGCGGATTTTCTTCGCTAAAGAATTCCACCGAGCGCGTTTTCCCCCTTTACTATAGGGCAATGATTTCAAACACGCCTGTCGCCGAGCGCTTGGCCGCCCCCCAGGCTTTTCCGTCCAATTGGGCAAAAATTAAAGAGCAAGTTGTTCAGCCCTACATTTTGGATTCTTGCGCTGGCGACGCTAAAATAAAAAACATTTCACAGCGCTACGAAGATTTTTTGGCTTCTGAAGGAAAGTAGCCGCGCTTTTTAGGCGTTGATTGAAAAGAGGGCGGCGGCTTCCGGACGAGCGCCGCTAAGCATGAATTGCGCTTGGCTTGCTTGAACCGCTTGGGCTATTTGCTTTTGGTAGTTTTGAATGAGCGCGTCGGCTTGGGCTTCCGTAACGCGGACAGTTTTTTTTGGCGAATTTTGCGCGCCCTTTATTTTGCTTAAATTTTCTATCAAAGAATTTAAGATTTGAATTTTCGAGATTGAAACTCCGCTTTGGCCTTTTGGAGCCGCGATTCCCGAAATGTGGTTGAACTGGGCGTAAATGACCGCCGACGGCTGGACGGGAACAAAAAGCTTTCCGCTGGCGCCGCTTGAAGACACATGATAGCTGTATGGGTTCAAGTTTGTGATATTGGCAATCATTTTTTCACTCCGTCTTGATTATCGGCGGCAAGAAAAAAAAGTTTAGGGCAAAAAAAAGGCTCGAACTTGTCGAGCCTTATATGTTCCCCTATTGCGGCACTGGCTGTCCAGCGGAGGAACGGTATTTGTTTCTGCATGACCGCAGACGGTTTTTGTCTACTGTATTTTAGCCTCAGTCAGGCTTGCTCTCTTTGTCGGAAATTGCATAACGCCTCCTGTCGAGCGAGCGGTGTAAGTCCTCATCTCTTTCCTGCCCACAACTCTATGATAGCGCGTTTTTGGAATAACGCAAGTTTTTTTTGAAAAAAAATCGCTTTTTTTATCGTCTTTTTGACGATAGTTGATTATTTCATAAATCCCTAGAATTCCAGCCGGCAGGAAATGGGCAAGTGGTCTGACCAGCCGTTCAGGGAATAAATTTTAAAAGGCTTTGGTCGGCCGTCGTCGTAAGACCATTCTCCCTTTTGGGGAGAAAAGTCCGACAGGCTCAAGTTTCCGCAAGTGAAAAAATGGTCTATCCGTTCCCACTTGTCGCGAAAGTTGTAGCTTCCCAGCTCTTCCTCAAAGTCAGGCCAAGGGGAATAAAGCGAAACTTCTTGGGCAGAAAAGGCCGACTTGAGCGCAATGTTTTTTCCTTCTTCGCTGGCGGCGGAAAATTCTTTTATGTCTTGGTTGAAGTCTCCGGCGCAAAGAATGGCCGCGGCGGAATCTTCTTTTTGCCTTTCCGCGATTTTTCGCGCCAAAAGGCTTTCTTGCCATCTGCGCCAAAGCGCGGAATCTTGGCCTCCCGCCTTGGACTTCCAATGGTTGACAAAAATTTTAAGCCGCTTTGGGCAAAGCAAGTCAACTTCGATTATCGGACGCATGGACGGCGGGGCTTTTTGTTCCGACTGTATGTCCAAGGAATGAACTTTAAGGCCTTCAAGGGGGCGGCGGGAAAGAACCGCGCAGCCGATTGAGCCGCCTTTGTTTTTCGCGAAGCAAGCGTGGCTGTAAACCTTTGAAGGGTTCCACGAGGCGCCGGCCAGGGCGTTTGAAATGTCGTAGATTATTCCTTCGTTTTCAATTTCCTCCAAAATCACAAGGTCGCCGTCCAGCGTTTGGATTGCCTTGCAAAGCTTTTGAAGGCGCTCTTTGTAAGCCTCTTGGTTCCATTTTTTTGACTTGACGAAATTTGAGTATTCGATTCCGTCGTTGTTGCCGTCAAAAAAAGTTTGCGCGTTCCAATTGACGATTTTTAGGGATTCCTTTTTTTTGCCCGGGCTTTTGCAAGAAGCCATAAAAAGGCTTCCCGCGATTAGGCTTGCGACAAGGGTAAGGACCAGCGCAGGGCGGCGCGCTTTGTTTTTTGTGAATCTCATTTTTTCCTCCGACTATAAGATATAAATTTCTTTTTAATTTTGCGCGCAAATTTAAAAAAAATTAAAAAAAAATAATTTTTTTGCCGCCCGCAAAAAAATGCGCGCCGCGGCCTTCAAAGTCCGCGAGGACGCGGCTAGACAATATGTAGTGCCACCAGGTTTGCAGAATCGAGGGTTCAGTCGTAAACTTGGAATAGAAAACAACAAGCATGACCTACCTCATGCAAAAAGGAG
>CALDIB010000035.1 GCA_937902125.1 uncultured Treponema sp. | reverse complement strand
TAAGCATAGACTTTTACATTATCGCCAGAACCAACAATAGCAAAATCAGGTGATTTAAACTTTGAGGCATTTTTTTCATTTGCTAGTAAAGCAGCAACAAAACTTCTTGCTACTTCTTCTTTAGTTTTTATTTCAGGTTCTTCAATTTTTTCTTCAACAGGTTCATCAAAATTATATTCTAAAGGTAATCCATCATCTACTATTGGTTCTTCAATTGGAGTAGGTTCTTCTACAATAGGTTTAGAAACTGGTTCTTTTTCAACCTTAATTGGTGGTATATCACCTACTTTAGGAACTTCACTTAAATCTATTCCTCCTAAAAATCTATTTCCTTCAATTCCATTTCTTTCATTAAATTGTTGCCCTGTAATCGGTTTTTCTTCTTCAACAACCTTCTGTTCTGTAACTTCTTCCTTCTTTTCTTGAGCTTGTACTGGATTTACTATTTTAAATCCATACTTTTCACATAATCCTATTAGTTCTTCTTCTGTTTTCTTTATTTCTTCATTTCCTGTATATACTACCATTATATCAGATTTATATAATGTTTCTGTTGTTTCTTGTATCATTTCATTTATTATTTCTTCTATTGCTTTTTTTGTTTCACTTGTTACATTTAATTCTATTAATGACATTTTTAGTTTCTTTAATTTATTTACTAATTCTTCTCTGAATTTCAATAATTCTATCGATTTTGCATTTTTTATTTTTTTTAACGTTTCTGCTGTTGCATTTGTTACTACTGTTATCCTGTTCCCGTTTATTGTTTGTTGGCCTTGTATTAATTGCCCTTCTAATGTATTGAATGATTCTATTGAGCTTTTGATGTTTTCTTCTGCCCTTGCTTTTACCTTTTCATATTGTATTGTTTCTTCTTCTTTTTTGTTCTTTAATTCTCCTAATTCATACATTATTTGAAATAGCTTTTCTGTTTTTTCATCCTCTGTTATATCTTTTTGCTGAATTACTCTTTCTCTTTCTGCTTCTAGTTCTTTTATTCTTTCTTCTAATAGTTCTATACTTTTTTGTTCTTCAAAATATTTAAATGCATCACCAAATTGAGTGTCTATTTCACCCATTATATTTTTAAATCTTGTCGGTTGCAAACCTCTATAAAAACTGTCTTTTTCTAATGTCTCATTTATCTCTTGAAATTTATTTGAAAAGCTTTTTAATAGACTCTCATAATTTACACTTCTTTTTAATTTCTCTTGTAATTCTATTATTTTATCTGCTACTCTCTTAAACTGATCTCCTTCTGATGTCATTCGCATTACTTTTGACCAATTATCAGACCGTATTCCATATGCTGATAATTGTTTTGCTATTTCTCTTGCATTACTATCCATAACACACATTCCTTCCTTCTATTATCTATAGAATATCATATTTTTATTTTTTTTACAATCAAAAAAACACAGTCAATTCCGCTTATGAGGCCGCTAGAAGCGTATTAAAGCGGGATTTGCCCGGAATAAGCGTTTGCTTGACGAAGCGCATTCCTATGGGCGGCGGCCTTGGGGGAGGTTCCTCCGACGCGGCGGCTTTGTTGTTTGTCTTGCAAAAACTAGGCGTCGTTTTTTCCAGCCAAGAGGCCAGCAAAATGGCCGCCCTTGTAGGTAGCGATGTGTTTTTCTTCCTTAGCCTTTGCGGAAAGCCTTGCGGCGCCGCTCTTGTTTGGGGAAGAGGGGAATTGGTCAGGCCAATAAGCCCCAGAAGTGATTTGCATTACGTTCTGGTTTTTCCAGGCGTTCATTCGTCAACCGCAGAGGCTTACGCCGCAGTTGACAGGAGCGCGGGGAGGCCTAAAAACGAGTGTTTGCCGTTGGACGAGCTTGAAAGCGTTTACAGAAGGCCGGTCAAAGATTGGACTTTTACAAACGATTTTACTCCTGTCATTTCGGCTAAATATTCAAAAGTCCGGCAAGCTCTTAAAGACGTCGAGTCAAGCGGAGCTTTGTTTTGGGATATGTCAGGCTCCGGTTCGACGGTTTTTGGCGTTTTTGAGTCCAAAAGTCAGGCTCAAGACGCTTACGGCCTTCTTTCCGAAAAATGGAACGCAACTTTATTATAAAAAGTAAAGGAGATGCATTATGCAAATTACCGAATTGCGCATCCGAAAAGTGACTGGCGAAGGAAAGCTTCGCGCTTATGTGACAATTACATTTGACAACTGCTTTGTTGTTCATAATGTAAAGATTATTGAGGGCAAAGACGGGCTTTTTATCGCCATGCCGAGCAAAAAGACCGCCACCGGAGAATACAAGGATATTGCCCATCCTATCAGCCCTGAATTCCGTTCTGAATTGCAGAACAGGATTTTGGACGATTACAACAGCGGAAAGGTCATAGAGTCTTCCGCCGCTGGAGACGGTTCTTCGGCTGATTAATGGAAAGCGCTTTCAAAGGTTTTTGTCCTTTGAAAGTTCTTATATACTTTGGGACGTCGGCAAGCGGTAAGCCAACGGCTTTTGGTGCCGTCATTCCACAGGTTCGAATCCTGTCGTCCCAGATTCTTATAAAGGTTTATAGGGGTTATAAAATGGACTTGACTATCAATGCAAAAACTCGCTCTACAACGGGCCGCGCGAACGCAAAGAGAATGCGCTTGCAGGGACGAATTCCCGCTGTTTTGTACAACCATGAAGGCAAATCGACAATGTTGGACATTGACGAAGTTGAATTCAACAAGATTTGGAGAAATGTCACTCCCTCAACTTTGATCAAAGTTGCTGTTGACGGCGCTTCTCATGACGTCTTCATCAAAGACGCTGAATACAATATTCGCAATGACAAAGTGCTTCACGCCGATTTTTTTGAGCCTGCCGCCGACCAGGCCATTACAATGAAGATGCCGGTTCACTTGGTTGGAACGCCCGCCGGCGTTCTTAAAGGCGGTTTCTTGCTTAAGCAGGCTCCCGACGTTCAAATCAAGGCTGTGGCAAAGAATATGCCCGCTCGCGTTGACGCTGACATTTCAGGCGTGAACATCGGCGAAAAGTTCCTCGTTAAGAATCTCAAATTGGGGGACGGTGTAACTGTCATTACTGACGCGGAAGTCGCGTTGGCAAGCGTTAAACCGGCGAGATAATTTTTAGGGGGGCCTTTGTTTTAAGGCTTTCCAGAAAGCCATTCGCTTTCGTCAACCGTCAGGCAGGGCCTCCGTTTTTTCGGAGGCTTTTTTTATATCGCGACTATGCGGATTCTTGAATTTGAGAGAAATCTTCTTGACTCTTTAAAAAGGCTTGTCAATTTTTCTTCCGTAAAAAGATTGGGAATTGGCTTGAGCGGCGGCGCCGATTCGGTCAGTTTGCTTTGCGCTTTGGCCGCGGCGAGAGACGGCGCCTTAAAAGACTCTAAAGGCTTTTTCCCGCAAATCATTTGTGTTACGGTTGACCATTCCATAAGGCCGCAAGAAGAAAGTTCCGGGGACGCTGAATACGCGCTTTCTTTGTGCGACCGCCTTGGCGTCGAGCGCGTCCTAAAAAAAATTCCTCGGGGCGCGGCGGAGAAGGCGGCCGCCGAGCGAAAAAAAGGCCTTGAGGAAGCGGCCCGCTTTTTGCGCTACCAAAAGTTTGAGGAATTTGCGAGGGAAAAGGAAATTGACTATATTTGCTTGGCGCACAATCAAAACGACGCGCTTGAAACTTTGCTGATGCGCTTTTTGCAGGGCTCGTCCGCGTCTTGCGGAATGGCGGCCCAAAGGGGGATTTACCTTAGGCCCTTGCTTGAAACAAGCCGCGGACAAATTGAGGAATACTTGCGCCAAAAAAAAATCGATTGGCGGACAGACTCAAGCAATTTTGAAAACAATTATTTTAGGAACAAAATTCGAAACGTCTTGGTTCCATTTTTGGACAAAAATTTTGACGGCTGGAAAAAGGCTCTTTTGTCCGGAGCTGAAAAGGCCGCCATTGAAAGCGACGCCATGGAGTCTTTTTTTGTTTCAAAGATTGGAGGCCTTGAAAGCGAATTGCAAAAGATGGCCAAGGGCGGGCAAGTTGAATTTTCAAAGGCACTTTTTGAAAGCCTTCCTGTGGCCTTAAGGCAAAGGCTTGTTTACAAGGCCGCGGATTTATTGGCCGGCGGAGAAAGGATTCCATATTCTTTTGTAAGGGAACTTTGCTTTTGGCCGGAAAAGGACTTTAAAAAAATATCCGCGGGAGGCCTTGAGGCCGTTTCAAAAAAAGAAAAAGTTTTTTTAAAAATTCTTCAAAAAGAGGCGACTGAATCTGGTTTTTTTGATATAATGGCTGGCGGAGAAAAGTCTGGGGAGGCTGTCCTTGAGCGGACGCTCGCGCCTGGAGACAAGACGGAGCGCAAGGCTTTATTGGTTTGATATGAAACGAGTTTTTAAGAATTTTATTTTTGCCCTTTTGCTGTTGATTGGCGGTTTTTCTTTTGCCCAAAATTCCGCGACGGCAAATTCCGACTTTAGCGCTAAAAAGGCCAACAGGCAAACAGCCTTGCGCTATTTGAGGCTTGCTAAAAATTACGCCGTTCAAGGCGATTGGAAAAAGTCCTTGGTCGCGGCGACCGCCGGAAACAATTACGACGCCAGCGTGGCCGATTTGTGGTATTTAATTGCCTTGAGCCAATACAAGGGAGGCGCCGCGCGAAAGGCGGTTTTGCCGGTTTTAAAAAATTCCCTTTCAGGGGCGGAATGGGTTGACTACAACAAAAGCAGCGCAAGAATTTTTTACGCGGACTTGCTGTGCTCTACGGGAAAGGCCCGCGAGGCCATAGAAACGCTTGACGAAAAGCCTTATATTTATTCGGCGGACGCGGACTATGTTCGCATAAAGTCCCTTTACATTTTGGGAGACTCCGACAGCGTTGAAAAAGCCAGGGAAAAGGTTGACGTGAGCCGCCGCATTTACCCAGCCGACGAGCGCTTTCCAAATCTTTTCTTTTCATACGAATACAAGATAACCCGCCAACGAAATTTTCAAACCGGCACTTTTGACTACATGCCGCTTTCGTCTTCGGCCCGAAAAACCGCGGATTACTTTATAAGCAAGGTTCCGGAATACAACAGGCAAAATCCCGAGCTTGAGGTCTTTGCCGCGATTTTTGCGGAAGGCGAGGAGCGGACGCGGCTTTTGCGGGCCTTTGACGCGCGGGGATTTAAAAGCCCTCTGTTCGCGGCGGCCGCTTTGGATGACGGCGTTTTTACTGAAAGCCAGGCTTTTGACTATTTTTTGGATTTTATGGACAACGGCGTGGATTTGTTCGAACTGGAGCGCTTCGCTTCTTCATTAAAAAGCGACGAAGGCAAAAAAAGAATGTTCGACTATCTAAACGCCTATTCAGGAACTTTGTATATCGACACCAATCGCAGCTTGGAATACAACGTAAAAATTTCATACAGCCGAGGCCGCCCTTCTAGAATAACATACGACGCTGACAACGACGGCGGAGAGGATTGGAGCGCGGAATTGGATTTTGGCGTTCCAAAAAGCGCCCATTTTGAAGACAAAAAAATCGACATTTATTATGGAACTTATCCCAGCCCGGTTTCCATTGTCTTTGAGGAGGTTCCCGGGGAAGAAGGCATAACGGTTTTTCACTTGGCTGACGAAACCGTTGACGCTGAAATCTTTACGGTAAAGGCCGACGCTTTTTTGGCCGCCGCGGGATTTCAAAAAGATTTTTACATTGTGGACGAAACAAGCCTTTGGAGCGGAACGACGCTTTTTGACATTGACCGCTTGATTCTTTCAATCAGCAGCATGGAAAAGCCTTCAAAAGAGCGGGATGGAGCCACTGTCAGGTTTTCGATGCTGAACGGAGAGCCTTACGCGGCCGATTATTTGGCGGACGACAAGCTTTACGCCCACGCTCAATTTACAAAGCCTTTGATAAGAAGCGTTGACAGCGACGGCGACGGCATTTTTGAAACGACTGAAATCTACGCCGACAACGACGGTTCGGTTGTTGTCAGCAAAGAGGACGCGGACGCGGCGAGCCAAAACATTTGGGGCAGCCCGATTCCCAACCCGGCGGTTTATTTGCAAATGATTCAAATTGACAGGAACAACGATACGGTTCCTGACTTTACCGAAGAGTATTGGACCAACGGCGGACGCAGGAGTTCTTGGGATTCTGACTATGACGGAAATTGGAACGTTCGCTACACGGTTTATCCGCATGTTTCTGGAGAGAGCGTTGTGGAGCGGACTGAATTTTTTGTCGAAAGAAGCGGGAAGAAAATTCCTGTTTCGATAAAAGTTTCGGACGGAGAGCCAGTTGAGGTAAAGGTTGACAATAACGACGTTCCTGTTACAAAAGGCTCTCAAAATTGTTTTTATTGGGTGGAGCAAGCGGGAAGCGAAAGCCAAGAATTGAATGTCATAGGATTGATGAAGGGCGCCGAGCAAGGCGTTTTGTTTCAATTTGACAGCCAAGACTGCTTTTTGCAAGCCGTGTTGATTGGCCCCAACATATACGCGCGAGCCCTTAAAAAAAGCGCCGAAGTAAAAAGAATCCAAAAGGAAAATTCCGCCAAGGAAGGCTCCGCCGAAAACTGACGCATAAAATGAAAACTATGAGAATAAAATTTTTTGCCCGACAATTTTTAGTTTTGACGCTTGCAAGCGGAGTCTTTTTTTCATGCAAGTCAAACGCCCTTCCTTCTCCGCAGGAAGAAAAACTTGACTACACTCAAAAAGACGTTCACGACGCTGAAGTTAAGCGCATATACGATTTGCTTCAAAAGAGCCCTGTGGAGGCGTTGTGGCGCGCTTTGCTTCTTGGCGACAAGGACTTGAGCGACGAATGCGCCGCCTTTGTAAAAGATTCGCTGAAGGCTCGGGTTGAGCAAGACGACAGAGTGGAGGCTTGGACTTTTTACAATTCGCTTGCCGCTTCAGGCTACGGCTCGTTGGCGCGGGAGGTTATGGACAAAAAGGCCATGGACGCTTTTTACTACGAGGGAGTTCCGGGACTTTTTGCAAAAGAACAGCCCCGCTTGGAAAAAATTTCAGATTACATTCAGGGAACGGTTACGGTTTGGGTTGACCTTGGCGTTAAGGTTGAAAACGGAATGGGCTACGCCGCCAGAGTCATCGGCTCAGGTTTTTTTGTGGACCCCAGAGGTTACATTGTCACCAACCATCATGTCATAGAAGAGATTGTCCACCCCAAAAATTCAGGCTACGGAAAAGTTTATGTAAAAATGGCCGAGGATTCCGAGCAAAGAATTCCCGCAAAAGTGGTTGGCTATGACAGCGTTCACGACTTGGCGCTTTTAAAGACCGAGGCGAAAGTTCCTTATGTCTTTAACTTGGGTTCAAAATCTCAATTGAGCGTTGGAAGCGTGATTTACGCCATAGGCTCGCCTTTGGGCTTGGAAAGAACCCTTACAAGCGGCGTCGTTTCTTCCGCGGACAGAAAACTTTTTACAACCGGCAGCGTCGTTCAAATAGACGCGGCTGTAAATTCCGGCAACTCCGGCGGCCCTTGCATTGACAAAAATGGCGTTGTCCAAGGCGTTGTCTTTGCCGGAATAGCCGCTTATCAAGGCTTGAATTTTGCAATTCCAATTGAATACTTAAAGCAGGACTTGCCGATTTTGTATCGGGGAGGAGAGCGGCGCTTTCCTTGGATTGGAGCTTACGGACGAACCGCGAAGGCTGGCCGGACAAACTACGGCTTGCAAATTCAATACATAAAACCGGGAAGCGCCATGGCACGCGCTGGAATGAAGGCCGGCGACATTGTGACCGCGCTTGACGGAAAAAAAGTCAGGAGCCTTGAGGAAGTTCAAGACATTTTGCGCGACCATGTTCCAGGAACGATTGTTCCTTGTTCGTATTTGGAAGGCGGCTCTTACGGCGGCGAAAAGGAATGCCTTCTTTATTTGTCCGAGCGCCCAAAGAATCCCGGCTATGAAATTTATCAAGGCGACACGATACAGCATTCTTTTGTGGCGATTTTTGGAATGGAGCTCACTCCGTCTTCAACAGAAAACAGCAAGTCTTTTGTTGTAAAAAGCGTCATTCCTGGAAGCGCCGCCGACGAGAACGGTTTTTCGGAAAACGATCCAATTACTGTGGCTAGGATTCAGTTCAATGACGACAAGAGCGCCATTATGGCCGCCTTTGTGACAAAGAAAAGGCGAAACGGATATCTTGACATAAGCGTAGCGATGCAGGCTTTGTTGGACAGCCCGTATTATTTTTAGGGACAGGATAAAAAAATGGTGGAAATGAAATGCAAGCGCAATTTTTGCATTGTCGCTCACATCGACCACGGAAAGTCAACTTTGGCCGACCGTTTGATTCAAAAGGCCAAGATTATTGACGACCGCCAAATGATGAACCAGATTTTGGACAACATGGACATTGAGCGGGAACGGGGCATCACGATAAAAAGCCAAGCGGTCACAATACCATACCGCGCCAAGGACGGCCTTGACTATGAACTAAATTTTGTAGACACGCCCGGCCATGTTGACTTTAGCTACGAAGTCAGCCGGGCCATCGCTTCTTGCGAAGGAGCCCTTTTGTTGATTGACGCTTCCCAAGGCGTCGAGTCGCAAACGGTGAGCAATATGTATATGGCGCTTGAGCAAAATTTGACAATTGTTCCCGTCATCAATAAAATCGACTTGCCCAGCGCCGACATTGAAGGCGTTAAAAAGCAAATAGACCATGACTTGGGCCTTTTGCCCGAAGAAGCCCAATTGGTGAGCGCCAAGACGGGGCAGGGCATAGACCAATTGATGGAAGCGATTGTACAGCTTTTTCCGCCGCCAAAGGGAGATGTGAACGCGCCTGTCCAAGCCTTGATTTTTGACTGCCACTACGACGCTTTTAGAGGCGTAATTGTCCACATTCGCGTCATGCAGGGAAAAATAAAAGCCGGCGACACGATTCGCATGATGAGCGGCAATTCCGACTATAAGGTTGAAAACATAGGCGTTTTTAAAATCAAATACGAGGACACTGGATACTTGGAGGCCGGCGACGTGGGCTACATTATTGCCGGAATAAAAACCGTTCAAGACGTTAAGGTTGGCGACACCATAACTTTGGCCGCAAATCCATGCGCGGAGCCCCTTCCGGGCTTTAAGGAAGTCAAGCCCGTGGTTTATTCTTCAATCTATCCATTGGACTCAAACGATTACGAAGAGCTTCGCGACAGCATGGAAAAGCTTCGCCTTAACGACGCCAGCTTGGTTTACGAAAAAGACAATTCCATCGCGTTGGGAAACGGATTCCGCTGCGGCTTTTTGGGCTTGCTCCATTTGGAAATCATAGAAGAGCGCTTGGAGCGGGATTTTAACCAAAGCGTGATTTTCACCGCGCCCAGCGTCCGCTACAAGGCGCGCCTTACAAGCGGGGAAGAGACTTTCATTGACAACCCTTCCGAATATCCTGAAGGCCGCGTCAAGAGCGCCGAAGAGCCTTACATCAAGGCTTCGATAATCACCCCCGGCGAATACATCGGACAAATTATGGCCTTGTGCAACGAAAAGCGGGGCGTTCAAACCAACATGCAATACTTGGACGTAAAGCGCGCCGAGCTTACTTACGAGATGCCTCTTTCGGAAGTTCTCTTTGACTTTTACGACCGCCTCAAAAGCTACAGCCGGGGCTACGCCAGCTTTGACTATGAAATTATCGGCTACAAGCCCACCGACTTGGTTAAGATTGACATTTTGATTAACGGAAAGAGCGTTGACGCTTTGAGCCAACTTTGCTTTAAGGAAAACGCCTCCCTTCAAGCCCACAAGGTTTGCCACCGACTAAAAGGGGAAATAGCCAGGCAGCAATTCAAGGTCGCGATTCAAGGAGCCATCGGAAGCCAAATTATCGCCAGGGAAACTGTGAATCCTGTTAGAAAGGACGTTCTTGCAAAATGCTACGGCGGCGACATCACCAGAAAGCGAAAGCTTCTTGAAAAGCAAAAAGAAGGAAAAAAGCGCATGAAGATGATTGGCGACGTGGAGCTTCCCCAATCGGCCTTTCTTGCGGTTCTCAAGTCAAGCGAGGACGAAGAGTAGAGGCGGTCAGCGCCGTTTCGATGTCCTTTGCAAAAAAATCGATTTGGCTTCTGACCCGCGCCAAAAAAGACCGTTCCGCCTTGGCTTCCGTTCCGTCAGGAAAATGCAAGAACAAGTATTCCCGGCCTTTAAGCGCGGATAAAATTTGATTGTCCAAAGAAAGGCTTTTGTCCCGCCCGGCGGACTTTTCTCCATTAGAAAGCAAGTCGGCCAAATCTTTTAGCTCCTTTAGTTCCGATTCTAAAAAGGCGCGGCATTTTTCAATCCTCTCTTTGTTTTTGCCGCCTTCAAAACCTTGGCCCGCCGCCGCGAAAAAAGAATCGAGATTTTGCCCAAAATCTTTGCCGCGGTCTTGGCCTTTAAAAATAATTTGGTCAAAGTCTTTTCTTTCAAGGCCCAAGTCGATTCCGCAATTTCCAACGTCAAAAAGATTTTGGGCGCCTTCAAAAAATTGCCTGAAAAGAAGGGCGTAGCCTAAAAGGTTTTTGCTTGTCCAAATTTCTTTTTGGCCTTTTCCTAAAATTTTTTGGCTTCCCGGCGAATAGGCCGCCCTAAAGTTTTCCGTCGCATTTAAACGGCCGGCGGACAAAAAGCGGGCCTTGCTTTGCGCCGTCCCTTTGGCGTGTGTCCTTCCGGCCGAAAATGAAAAGTCAAGGCCCGTGACATAAATTGGAACGCCTGAATCTTTTCTAAGCTTCATGGCCAAGTATGCGGCCGTAAGGCCCACCGAGCCAAGGGGCGGCGCCGTGTAGGGAAGGAGGCCTTGTTCTTGAAGGCGGCCCAAAAAAGCGTTTTGGTCAAAGGCGCTGAAATAAAAGCTCTTGTTTTTAAACCTTCTTGCGATTTGCGGCCTTGAAGTCAAGTCAAAGAAAAAAAACGGCTCATCGGGCTTTTGGCTTTCAAAACCTTTATTGGCTTCGCCGCTTTTTTTTATTCCAATGTAGGCTTTTTCTATGGCAAGCTGGCTTTCCGTGGCCACCGCCGCGTCGATTTTTATTCCTGCTGAAAGAAGGGCGGGAAGGGCCGCGTCAACCGCAATGACAAAAAAATTCCGCTTAAAGCTTTCTAGAAAATCCCCGCCCATCTTTTTTGCCGCGCCAGTAAGCTGGTCAAGGCTTTCTCCCGCGCCGCAAACAACAATCTGTTTTTTTACGCTTTTTTCCAAAGCCTCAAAGGGAACGCAAGACGCGGCCGCCTCAAGGTTTTTAAAAAGGTTTTGGCTGTAAAGGCGGCCAAGACGAACAAGGGTCAATCGGTTTTTCCAAAAGGCGGCCGCGATGTTTTGGGCGGCTTCAAAAAAGTTTTTGTAAAAGCTTTCGTTAAAGGAAACTCCGGCGCTAAAGTCAAGGCGGACAACCCGCTTAAATTTTTTGCTTGAGGCGCGGAAAAAATCGTCAAGGCTTTTCGCGGCGTTTTGGCCAAAAGAAAAAAGCCTTTCGTTCAAAGCCCTTTCTTTTATTACCCGCTCTTCCAAATCTTTTAAGGCGCCTTCAGCCTCCACCCATAAAATTTCCGAGTCGGAAGCCCGGCATTTTTCCCGCAATTCTTTATGGCCGTAAAAGAGACAAGGGGAAAAGGCCAAGACCAAAGTTTGGGGCAGAAGCTCCAAACTTTGAACGGCGGCCAAAATATTTTTTTGAGGATTGTATTTTGAATAAAGAAATCGTTTTTTGTATTGAACCGTCCAAGTTCCCTCCGCGCTTTTGCCGGAAGGAACTTTTATAAGTTCTGGCTCTTGGCCGTCCATGAAACTTATTGCTTTTCGCCTGTGAACACAGCCATAAACTCGCCAGAATTAGACTTGATTTTTGGGCTGTTTTGAATGGCGGAGTTTACTACGACTGAGTCCGCTGTGGCGATTTCGGGCAAGATAAGGCGCTCCGCGTCTTCGGCGCTTGTTCCGCCTTGGCTTATTTCAGCGCAACGCAACACCACAACATTGTCAGTTGAAGAAAGGACGATAGGCGCCGACACTTCGCCTTTTCCAAGCTTGAAGGCCGCCTTAAGGAAGCTTTCGTTTGTGGACGCTCCTCTGAGCTCTTGTTTTTCCTCAAGGTTTGTCTTTCCGATTAAAACTTGATTGTTCCAGTTAAGCGCGAAGGATGGAGTTCTTTCTTTTGCGACGCCGAATTTTCTGCAAGCCTCGTCAAAAGAGCTTGTGGCCGCGGCGGCGATAAAGTCGTTGGCTTGAGCCGTGTAGTAGTCTTGAACAACGCCTTTTTCGTTTGAGTAAAGATAATTCTTCGCGGCTTGCAAATCTTCAGCCTTGTCAAAGTCCGCGGCGACATTGGAGCCGTTGCATTTAAAGATGGCCCAGCCTGAGTTCAATTCAATGGGGTCTGAAACTTGGTCTTTGGAAAGTAAAGCCAACTTTTCCGCTTGCGATTTGTCCTTTAAAAGGCCGGCTATTTGGTATTGGCGGTTTGAAGTGATTTTTCCGCTTTCGCTGTCGCCCACTGTTTTGGTGGAATAAGAAGTTACGGCGTCTTCAAAGGTAATTTCCGCGTTGTTGATTCTTTTAAGAATGTCCTTGGCTTTGCCTTCGTCGTTTGCGGTGACGGCTGACAAATCAAGTTCCGCCAATTTGTCGGCGTTCTTTTTTGCAAATTCCAAAGTCTCGCTGTCAGGAAAGTTTCTCATGTTAAAGGCGGCGTATTCAAACTCGCGCGCGTCGCTTCCCATCTTGCGGATAAATTCCAATTCGGCCGAAGACGTTTTCAAGCCGTAAAGCTTTTTGTCCATAACCGCGGAAAAAGAGCCAAAGAGGTCTTCGTAAGAGCGGCCCGCGGTGAGAGCGGCCACAACTTGCTCTTGGTTCTTTCTTTTTGTGTCGTCGGGAGTGGCGTTGTAAATGGCCTGGGAAAACTCTCCGCTTTCGTTGTAATATTGGTTGATGAGAGCCCTGTCAATCGTTCTGTCGGGAGCGAGCCAGCCGCTTTGGGCGGTAAGGTCGCGAAGGGCCATGGGGCCTACAACTTGGTTGAAGGCTTGGCTAAAGGCCATTGAATAGAAGAACGAGGCGTAGTCTCCAGAAAAACTGTAGCCCTGCTGCTCCATTCTTTGAACGGCTTGGTTAGCCAAGGAATAGAATTCGCTTCCTTCCTCAAACTTGATGGGAACTCCGTTGTAACTTCCGTAAGCGGGAAGGCGGTTTTGATCCGCTCCTCCGGCAAGCGCTGGAACAAGAACAAAAATGAACGCCGCGATAAGCAAAATGATAATTCCGCCAATGCTGTAAAGACCTTTTTTCATAATAAAGACACCTTAAATTTTGGATAAAATAGTGAAAATATTATACTATAAAAACGCCCCCCGCGTCAATAGCGGAGGCGTTCGTTGCAGTTTCGCCAATCGTATGGCGACCGGGGCGTTTTTATTGCGGATTGATAATGAAAAAATCAATCCGCAAAAGGAACGAGTCAAGGCCTTGAGCGTAGCGCGCCTTGACCGTTCCTACTTGTTCAAATAGTCAAGAACAAGCTGGCCCATCTTTTTTGTGCCCACAAGCTTTCCCGCGGCTTTTACGGCCTCGCGGTCGGCGCCGGCGATGTCGCCCGTTCTCCAGCCGTCGTCCAAAACTTTGGCCACGGCGCTTTCAATGGCCTTGGCCTCGGCTTCAAGCTTAAAGTCAAAGCGAAGGAGCATGGCGGCGGAAAGGATTGTGGCCAAGGGATTGGCCAAGTCAAGGCCGGCGATGTCAGGCGCTGAACCGTGAATGGGCTCGTAAAGGCCGGGACCCGTTCCGTCTCCGATGCTGGCTGAGGCCAACATTCCGATGGAGCCTGTGACTTGCGCGGCTTCGTCGGTTAGAATGTCGCCGAACATGTTGCTTGTGGCGATGACGTCAAACTGGCGGGGATTTTTCACCATTTGCATGGCGGCGTTGTCGATATACATAAAGTCAAGGGCGATGTCCGAATATTCCTTGTGGACTTCCTCGGCGACCTTGCGCCACAAGCGGCTTGAGTTGAGGATGTTGGCCTTGTCAACCACCGTCAAATGCTTTTTTCGGTTTTTGGCAAATTCAAAGCCCATGCGGACAATGCGCTCAATTTCGGGCCAAGTGTATTTTTCCGTGTCCCAAGCGGTCTTTCCGTCCTCGCTTGTTCCCCGCTCGCCAAAGTAGATTCCGCCTGTAAGCTCCCTGACTACCAAAACGTCGATTCCGTCTCCGGCTATCTCGTCCTTTAAGGGGCAAGCGTCCTTAAGCTGCTTCCACATTACGGCGGGGCGCAAGTTCGCGAAAACTTTCATTCCGCCGCGAAGGCCAAGCAAAGCCTTTTCCGGGCGGATCTCCGGGGCCACGTCGTCCCATTTAGGGCCGCCCACGGCGCCTAGCAAGGCCGCGTCGCTGGAAAGGGCGATGTCAAGCTGTTCCTGGGGAAGGGGATGGCCAAATTTGTCGATGGCGCCGCCGCCGGCAAGGACATTTTTGTAAGTCCACTTGTGGCCGAATTTTTGGGCCACGGCGTCAAGAACCTTTACTGCTTCCGCCACAACATCAGGTCCGATTCCATCTCCGGGAATCAAGGCGATTGTCTTTTCCATATAAATACCTCGTGTTTATTTATGCTAAATTTCTTTAATTATACTAAAATTTACTGGCCTTGTCAATTGCCGCCTGCTAAGTCCGCTTTTTTACACCAATTTATTGAAGTGCTTTTCGATGTCCTTTATGAGTTTGTATTCAAAGGAATCCACCAGCGCCATCCAAGAAGCTTCCATAACGTCGGCGCTCACGCCTACGGTGCTCCAAGAATCCATGCCGTCCGAGCTTTCTATCAAGACGCGGACTTTGCTGGCTGTGGCGGCCTTTCCGTCCAAGACGCGAACTTTGTAGTCGGTAAGGCGGATTTGTTCCACCGCCGGATAAAAGCGGGAGAGCGCCTTTCTCAGGGCTATGTCCAAGGCGTTTACAGGACCGTCGCCTTCTCCTGCCGTAACTTCGATTTGCTTGTCAACCTCAACTTTTATTTGCGCCGTGGCGTTCACGCCTTTTTCAGGGCGGGGATTGATTCCGCTTGTCTGGTAGTAGCGCAGCTTGAAGAAGGGCTGGTATTTTCCCATAATCTTTCTGACCAAAAGCTCAAAGCTTCCGTCGGCGCCCTCAAACTGGTAGCCTTCAAATTCAAGCTCCTTCATTCTGGCCATTATTGTCTTTACAATGGGGTCGTCCTTTGTGATGCTGGGCATAAACTTTTGAATCTTCTTTATAACCATGGAGCGGCCGGCCACTTCGCTCATAAGGAATACGCGGGCGTTTCCTACGCTTTCAGGCTCCACATGCTCGTAGGCGGAAGGATTTTTAAGAACCGCGTCTATGTGCATTCCCGCCTTGTGCGCGAAGGCGTTGGCGCCCACATAGGGAAGGGCGGGGTTAAGGGGAATGTTCGTGAACTCCGCCACCCGCTTGCAAATGGCCGTGAGCAATTTTATGTTTTCTCCGGGAAGGCATTCATAGCCCATCTTTAGCTGCAAGTCGGGAATGATTGTGGAAAGGTTGGCGTTTCCCGTGCGCTCTCCAAAGCCAAGCAGAACGCCCTGAACGTGGCTGGCTCCCGCGCTCACGGCTATAAGGGAGTTGGCCACCGCAAGGCCCGAATCGTTGTGGGTGTGAATGCCAATATCGCAGTCCTTTCCAAATTCTTGGACGACCCGCTCCACGGCTTCTCGCAATTCGTCAGGCATGGCTCCGCCCTTTGTTTCGCACAAGTTAAGGACTTCCGCGCCGCCGTCTTTTGCCGCCTTTAGAGTTTTTAGCGCGTATTCAGGATTGTCCTTGTAGCCGGTAAAGAAGTGCTCCGCGTCGTAAATGACCCGCATTTTGTTTTGCCGCAAAAATTCGCAAGAGTCTTTTATCATGGCAAGATTTTCTTCGGGGCTGGCGCGAAGAATGTCCGTCACATGGAAAAGCCAAGACTTTCCAAAAATAACGGCCCATTCCGTTCCTGCTGAAACAATGCTTTGAAGGTTTGAGTCCTCAGCCGGCTTGATGTCTTTTCTGCGGGTGGAGCCAAAGGCGCAAAGCTTTGATGTTGAAAGGGGAATTTTTTTCATTTCCTGAAAAAATTCCATGTCCTTGGGATTGGAACCTGGATTTCCCGCTTCGATAAAAGCCACGCCCAACTCGTCAAGGGCTTGGCAAACATGAATCTTGTCTTGGACAGAATAACTGATTCCCTCGCCTTGGGCTCCGTCCCGCAAGGTGGAGTCTAATATTTGAACTTTTTTGCCGCTCATTCAGGCCTCTCCTTCCAATTTGAAATTTTTGACATGTCGTCCCATACGTCGTATATTTTTATTCCTTTTAGGTCAAATTTGTAGATGCCGTTTTTGCCGGGATCGTAGCGGCCGCCGGCGACAACGCCCTGCGCCAAAGGCTCTTTCCGTTTTTCAATCGCTTTTCCTGTCCAAGGATTTACAGGCTTGTCGATTAGTCCTTCAAAGGCCAGGCTTGGAACGTCGGCGTTTGTCATAAAAGAATCGTCCGCCTTAAATTCTCTTTCTTGGAGGCCGCCGTCTCCGTCTTGACTTGAGGAGCCGGTAAAGTCTTTCATCATCAAGAGGGGATGGTTGTGGTCCAAGTTGTATCCGTCAAGTTCGGATCCGTCGGCAAAAAAATCGGCGGCGAATCCTCCAGTTCCAATTCCGTGGTCGGCCACTATTATTATTCTTGTGTTGTCGTAGCAGCCGTTTTCTTTTAGATAAGAAAGCCACTTGGACACGGTTTTGAGCATGGCGATGTTCGAGCTTATGGTCTCGTTTTGAGAATCGCCGGCAAATTTTCCCTTGTCGCTTATGTTGACGGAGGGAATGAATTGAGGAGCCTGCATTTCAAGCGAGCGGTGCGTCGCCATGCTTTGCAGAAGGACAAAGTTTCCTTTTTTGTTTTCGTCAAAGGATGTCAAAAGGGGCAAGTAGTCAAGGACTGAATATTTTGAAATGTATTCAACCAAGTCGGCTTCTTCCTCGTCGCTTGTCCACCAAGAGCCGTCGTCATAAAGGCTTTCGCGAATGAAGGCCGGCGCTTCTTTAAAGAGGGCGAAGCGCAGAAAATTTTTCTTTATGGCGCGGCTGGTGACGTTTTTGTTCACGTTTTGGGGGTGTTCCTCAATCCATTTTGACGTGTATTTTCCTTCCAGATTGAAACCTTGAATTTTGGGGTAAGGGTCGCAAATCGACATGTCTGGAATCCAACTGTAGTTTGCCCATGACAAGTCAACTGCTTGGCAGTCAAAGCCTCCTTGCTCCGTAAAGACTCTGGGCATCAAAAGAAGGGCTTCGTTGTTTTTTTCTTTTAGAGGGACGCTTTCCCTTTTGTTCATTTGAAGGGGAGTGTATTCATATCCGCCGTAAAGGGGCGGGGCGCCCAAAAGCGTTCTCGCGTCGTAAGAGATGGTGTGGCTGAACAAAGTCCAGTCTTTGTATTCTTCCTTTAAGTCCGGATAGGCGGCAAAGATGGGTTGAATGTAGGCGTTTTCCGCGCGGTCGCTCATTATGACAACCACATTTTTTCCTGTTTTTGAAAAGCGGAATATGGGCTCAAGAGTCCTCTCTTCCTTTACTTGCCTTGACGAGTATTCGTTGACGGCGCTTTGAATTTTTGCCGCGTTTATGGCGCCCGCCGCAAAAAAAGCCATGAGCGCGATTGAGCAAAGGGAAACAAGGGCCTTTCTTGCTTTTGAAAAGTTGAAGAGCGCCAAGAGGGCGGCGAAAATGGCCCCGAGGCTTAATAGGTTCAGCGCTTTAAAGGCAAAAGAATCGTTGACGGATTTTTCAAAAATCAACACGCGGCTTACGTTTCCGTAGTCTCCGCCAAAAATAAACGTATTGGCCGCCGCCCACAAAAGAAGCGCTGACAAAATAAAGGCCATTAGGCTTTGAACTTTTTTTCCGAATAAAAAATAAACGCAAGGGAACCAAAAGGCGAAAATTCCAAGGCTTTGCAAGAGCGTCGTTCCCAAGAAAAAGTTGGGGTTGGCGATTCCGTCTATGTCGGCAAATTCCAAAGGCGACGACGAGATGACGTATGAGGGGATGACAAGGCCTGTCAAAAGCGCCAAAGAAAAGGCCGAAAGCAAAAAGACCGAATTCCTCAATGAGCCGCTTTGGAGCAAGGCGGCCAAAGGTTTTTTCAGCGCCCAGTCCGCCGCCTTTACAAAAAGGGGAATGAAAAAAATCAGCGCCAACAGCGCGGCAAAGACAAGACGCTTTGAAAGAAGGCCGTTGTGCCGGGCCAAGACGTAATAAATTCCCGCGGCGGCCGCCAAGCACGCCAAAAGATAAAGGACAAAAAGTGGCCTTTTGATTTTGTAGAAAATGTTTTTCGCAAGGCTAAAGACATTGTTCATTGTCCAATACAAAACCAGGCCCGCCGGCGAATCATACAATATCGCCAAGAATATCAAGGCCATGGCGTAGATTGGAAGCTTTTCCTTTAACTTGAAGCCCCTTGTGTAAACCGCGCTGCCGGCAATGTTTATCGCTGTCATGGCTATGGGCAAAACATTTATGGGAAAGGAGCCAAGCCTAAAAAGCGCGTCGGGCTTTCCCATGTCCTTAATGAACGCGAACGACTGGCCTTGCAGCGCCGGCATGGACGACAAAAAGGAATAGGCCGCGATAAAAAATGGAACTTGAATCAAAAGGCCGAATGACGAGCGCAAGGCCATCAAGGGATGGTAATGATTTTGCTTGTAGAAGGTTGTCAAAATCATGTATTGCTCGTCGCCTTTAAAGGCTTTTTTTATGCGCTGGATTCCTGGAGCCATTTCCTTTTGCTTTTCCCGTTCGGTTTGCTGCCATTTTTCGGCAACATAATAAAGGGGAAGGCATAAAAAGGAAACCGCAAGGCTTACTCCGATTACGGCAAGGCCGGCGGCTCCAAAAAGCTCGTCAACCAGCCTGTAGGAGCATTCTATTATGAGAGTAAGCGGATATATAATCAGCGTGTAAAAAAAGTTCGCCATCTTTTCCTTTGCTTGACCGCGCGTCGGGTGTCAAGGCTTTAAGCGTCAGCGCGCCTTGACCACTTTTATTGCGGCGCGATAATTTAATTCGCGCCGCAAAAGGAGCGTGTCAAGGCTTTAAGCGTTAGCGCGCCTTGACGCGACTCCTATGGATTCCATGTATTCCCGAAGGACTTTGGTGAACCTTTCCATCTCCCTTGGCTTTATGTCTCCCATGTTGGCGATGCGGAAGGTGTCGATGTTTCCCAACTTTCCGGGATAGATTGTAAAGCCAAAGCTTTTTGCCCAGTCGTGAAGCGCGTTGAAGCTGTACTTTGGCGTGTCGGGAATCAAAATCGCGGTGATGAAGCGGGATTGGTATTTCCTGTCCACCAGCATCTTTAGGCCCATTTCGTCCAAGGCCTTGACCAAAATTTCCCAGCAGGCGGAAAAGCGCTCAAAGCGTTTTTGGACAGTCTCGACTTTTGTTTCGATGATGGCTTGGCGGAGCGCGTAGAAGGTCTGGACTGGCGGAGTGAAGCGGGTCTGCTTGGTTTCCAAAAAGTATTTATACTGGTCGTAAAGGTTCAAGTAGTAGTTTCTCATAGGCCAGTCTTTTTGCTTGAGCAATTCCTCCCGCTTGCAGACAACAAAGCCCACGCCGGCCATTCCGCCGATGTGCTTGTTTGAAGTGCTTGTGGCAAAGTCTATTCCCAGGGAGCCAAGGTCTATGGGCATTCCGCCGTAAGCGGAAACGATGTCGCAAATCGTCGTCATTCCGTATTTTTTTGCCAGCGGGCAAATCGTCGCGAGGTCGTTTAAAAGGCCGGTGGTGGTTTCATGGTAGACAATCGCGAAGGTGGTGTATTTTTTTGACTGCATTTGCTTTTCCAGCGCGGCGATGTCTATCGGCTCGTATGTAGAGGACTTGAACACATCCATGTCAATCTTGTAGACGCTTGCGATTTTGGCCAAACGAGCGCCGTAGGAGCCGTTGTCAACCACAAGCAGCTTTCCGTTCGGCGGAACGCAAGAGCTTACCATAGCCTCGTCGGCGCCGGTGCCCGAGCAACCGAACATTACGGTAATGTAATCCTTGGGATTCGCGCAAACTTCGGTAAGGCCCTCGGCGACTTCTTCCATAAGGTTTCCAAATTCAAGTTCCCGCGGGCAAATGTCGGCAACGACTTGCGCGTACTTTACGCTGTCGGTAGTTGTGGAAGGGCCGGGGTTTAAAAGAACTTCCCGGCGGACGTTCCACAAGGATTCGTTTTCTTGGACGCGGGGCCATATTTGCTCCACGGCGCGCTTAAGCATGGCCTCGTCGTCGATTTCGGTCCAAGCGTAATATTCGATTTTGCGGACATAGACTTTTGCATTGAAGGCGGCGGCGCTGGAAATTTCCGCCAAGACGCTTTCGTAGTCGGCCTTGATTCGGTCGGCGTCGGCTTTGTACCAGGCCATCATCTCGTCAAGGCAAGCCTTTGAAAGCTTTGAGATTCCCACAAGCTCGCCGGCCAAGTTCTTTACGCTGGCCTTATCCTTTGTAGCGCGGCATAGGGCGCCGTCGCTTCCGTTTTCCAAATAAACTTCGTCGTCGGAATGAGTCGCGCCGCTTGCAAGAACAACATTTTCGCGCTCGTCGTTGGCCAAGACTTTAAGGCCAACCGCGTCGTAAAGCAAATCGCTTTCGAGCAAGAAAAAGTCGCCTTTGATGAAAGGCGCGCAAACGGCGATTGTTCCCATGCTGGAAGTGTTGGCGTAGTTTTCGTTTTTTACTGTTTTTATGACGGAATATTTTTTGGCCAGCTCGTCGTAGGCCTCGGAGCAGTGGCCGGTTCCGATGATGATTTCCTCAACGCCCGAGGCAATCAATTTTTGAACGCTTCGTTCCACCATCGGAACGCCGTCAATCGGGATAAAGCCCTTGGGCATTTCTTTTGTTCTGTCGCCAAAGCGGCTTCCCAAGCCGCCGGCCGCGATTATCGCTTGCTTTACCATTGTCGTCTCCTGCGTCGCCTTAGTCTTTTAAGAATTCCATCAGCGCTTCTTTGTTTTCGCGCGGCGTTGTCTTTGGCCTTCCCAAATCCTTGCGGGCGCCCTTCTTTACCAATACTTCGATGAACGAAAGCTTTTTGCTTTCCTTCGCGCTTGCGATGGCCGCGTCCAATTCGCTAAGCGTGGCGGCTTTGACTACGTTCTCGTAGCCGCAAGCCTCTGCGATTTTGCAAAAGTCAATCTCGCGGCCCACGGTCGGCTGGCCTCCAACTGAGTCGTGCGCTCCGTTGTTAAGAACAAAGTGAATGTAGTTTGAAGGCTTTCGGCTTCCGATTGTGGCCATGCCGCCCATTTGCATTATGCTCGCTCCGTCGCCGTCAAGACAAAAGACAGCGCGTTTTTTTTGCTGCATGGCGACGGCAAGCGCTATTTGGCTTGCATGTCCCATTCCGCCTACGGTAAGGAAGTCGCGGCTGTGGTCCATGCTGTGTTTGTCGCGAAGCTCGTAAAGCTCGCGGCTAATCATTCCTGTGGTTGAGACAAAGGCTGTTTTGTCGTCGGCAGAAAGCATGATTTTTTCTATCGCTTCCTCGCGGCTCATCTTTCCTTCCACCGGAACGTTGTTTTGCAATTTGTATTCGTCAAAGGTTCCCTTGCGGATTACAAAGGCGTATTGGGCCTTGTTTTCCTTTATGTACTTGTAGGCCCTTTCAAATTGGGAGGGAAGGTCGGCCTCGTTTTCGCTCAAAACTTCGTAGGGAACTTTCATCGCATCCAAAAGGTCGCAAGTGACCTTTCCCTGCTTTACGTGCTGGGGCTCGTCGTGAACGCCCGGCTCTCCCCGCCAGCCGATGACGATCAGCATCGGAATTGAATAAACGTCCGGGTCGGCGATGGACATCAAGGGGTTCACAATGTTCCCTTCGCCTGAGTTTTGCATGTAAATCATGGGAATTTTTCCGGTGGCCAAGTGGTAGCCTGTGGCAAGGCCCGTGGCGCTTCCCTCGTTGGCGCTGATTATGTGCTTGTCCGCGGGCGCGTTGTCAGTGATGTAGGCGCAAAGATTCTTTAGCAAGGAATCTGGAACTCCGGCAAAAAAATCCGTTCCGTTTTTTATCAAAAGGTCGTAAAAGTAAGAAGGTCGTATCATTACTTTGTCCCCGGAATCAATTCCAAAATCTGCTTTATGGGCATGCAAAGGTCGTTGACTTCAAGGCTGCGCTCGGCCTGCAAAATCGTCTCGGCGCACTTGGCCATGGCGGGGTAGGAGGCGCGGAGCATATGGTTTGCGTAAATGATGATGTTGGCGCCCCATTCGCCTAATTCCTTTTCGGTGAACTGGTTGTATGTCGTTGGAACCAAGACAATGGGAACGCTCTTGTATTCGGCGCGGAACTTTTGGCAAAATTCCTTTATGTCCATTCCGCTCTTGTCCTTGGAATGAATCATGACTCCGTCCGCTCCGGTTTTGACTGCCGCGAAGGCTTTTTTAAGCGCGTCTTCCACGGAGTAGCCCGCGATGATTTCCTCTATTCGGGCGATAATCATAAAGTCCTTTGTGACCTGCGCCTTTTTTCCTGCCGCGATTTTTTCGCAAAATTCCTCTTCTGTGGCAAGGACTTGCTTGGCTTCCGTTCCAAAAAGCGAATTCTTTTTAAGGCCCTTTTTGTCTTCGATGATTACGGCGCTCACTCCGTTTCTTTCCAGCGTGCGGACAGTGAACACAAAGTGCTCTGGAATGTCGCCCGTGTCGCCGTCGTAAATGATGGGCTTTGTGGTGCATTCCAAAATGTCGGTCAAGGACTGCATTCTTGTGGTAAGGTCAACGGCTTCGATGTCCGGCTTTCCCTTGCTGGTGGAATCCGTCAGCGAAGACGACCACATTCCGTCAAACTGGTGGACGCCGTCTTCCTTTACAACTTGGGTTCGTTCGGCAATCAAGCCGCTAAGTCCTGAATGCGCCTCCAAAATGCGGACAACGGGTTTTGCGGCCAAAAGACGGCGCAAGGCGGCGCGGCGAATGTCGGGCGTGGTTCCGATTGATGAGGCGTTCTCCGCCAAGGCCGACGAGTTGATCCCTTGAGTGTAGGGAATTTCCACAACTTGGCCGCCCCATTCCTTTACGGCTTCAAAAACTTCGTCCCGAATTTTTGAAAGGTAGTTGGTCTTCCAGTCGTCGCCGTGAATCATGTAGTCCGGCTTGTATTTTTTTAGGTTGGGAACATAGCTCCATTCCTCTTGGGGAACGACGCGGGACACGCCCTTTATGTTTTCCACAACTTGCTTTCGCTGCTCGTAGGAAAGGTAGGGCAGGCGCTTGTGGCTTACAATCGCGCTGTCGGTCAAAAGTCCGATTGTAAGCTCGCCCAGTTGGGCGCCTTGGTTTATGATGTTGATTATTCCAGGATGGATTATGTCGCCGGTGATTCCTAAGTAAACTGTCTTTGCCATTACGCTGTCTCCTTTGCGGTTTCTTTGTTTTGCTCTTCCACTGTCTTTATCATGTAGTCGGCTATGTTTTTTCCCGCCTGCCCGATGTTTGTCCAAGCTTCTTCCTTGGCGCGTTTGCGGCCTGCGGCCAATTCGGCGCTGTCGCTGGCGTTTTGAATCACTTCCTTGATGTTCTCAAATTGGCTTTCGTTCAATTCAATGCCAATTTTCTTTAGCGTCTCAAACTGCCAAAGCCTTTCTCCGTGGTCTGGAAGGTCGTATGCGTCGTAGGGCATGAGGTTCATGCCGGCCTTTACATACATCACCGGCTTGTCCCGCAGGAAAGTGTAGTCGAATATGATTCCCGAAAAGTCTGAAATCATTATGTCGGCTTTTTTTAGGGAGTAAATGTTGTCGCGTTCGTAGTCCCATTCAACGTTCTTGCAATCCTTGTAGCGCGCCTCCAAGCGTTCCAGCATGTCCGCCTCGGATTTTTTTGACTGGGGGTGGGGGCGGACGATGATTCTCCAGCCTGTCTTTGAAAGGGGGTCAAGCAATTTTTCGCCGTAGCGCTTTAGCACGCCCACGTCGCCCCATGAGGGAGAGACCAAAACCGTAAAGGGATGGCTTTCCTCGTCGGGAACGTCTTTCATTTTGGCCGCCAAAACGTCAAGGTAGGGGCAGCCAACGGCCACAAGGCTTTTTTTTGCGACGCCCCGCGCCTCTTCCAAATACCGCAAGTCGGCGGCCTGGTAGTCGCCGGTAAGCAAAACCGAGTCGTAGTAGTCCAAGCCGAACAAGCGGTAGGTGGTGGCGTCGTTGGCCATGTGAAGGACATGCGCGTAATGCCGGACATTGCGGCTTCGCTTCCACTGGTAGACGTTGAGGCCGGGAGTGGTGGAAAGAAGAATTCCCGCCGACAGCATGTTGAGACGCGCGAAGGCCGCGTTTCCTTCGCCGATAAATTCAGGCTTGACAAATTGGTAGCCTTGGTCAAAGCAGGGGTCGTCCTTGGAGCTTGTCAAAAAGGACAGGGGAATTTGCCGCCTTTCAAACTCGTCGCAAACCGGCTTGAAGGTGTTCCAGTAGTTTTTTCCCTCGGAATAAACGGCGTAAGGCTTGTAGGAAGCGTCCCTAAGGGCGGCGTCTTTTCCCTTACTTCCGCTTAAAAAGAGCTTGAGTTTGAGCCAAGCGGCTTTTGCCAAAAAGAAAAGGGTGGCCGCCGCTCCGATGACGATGGAAAAGAGCATGCTTCCAGTTCCAGGGTCGATGTAAAGAAAAGCCATTTTAAGACTCCTTTTTGAATCAATTTTGTTTTCACCATTATAATGAATGCTCTCTTTTTAATCAATCGCGCTTGCGGACGTCCTTGCTTTGCCGCTTGTATTGAAAAATCGCGAAAAAGGCGCTGTTGCCAGTGTTCCGCGCAAGCGGAAAGTCAATATTACCACTAGCAAAAGCGCGCGAAGCGCGCTATCATAGTAAACTATGAAAGGAATTGTTCTTGCAGGCGGAAGCGGCACCCGCCTTTACCCGATTACCAAAGCGGTTTCAAAGCAAATCTTGCCCCTTTACGACAAGCCAATGATTTACTACCCGGTCAGCGTCCTCATGTTGGCGGGCATTCGGGAAGTTTTGATAATATCAACTCCTCGGGACATAAGCGCCTTTAAGGAGCTTTTTGGCGACGGCTCTTGGCTTGGAATGAAGTTTGAGTACGCCGTTCAGGATAAGCCGAGGGGCTTGGCCGACGCCTTTATAGTTGGAGAGAAATTTATCGGAGGAGACTCGGTGGCCTTGGTTTTGGGAGACAATATTTTTTACGGCCAAGCCTTTTCCGATTCCTTAAAGCGCTCGACGGAAAAAATCAACAAAGACGGCGGCGCCGTGATTTTTGGCTACTATATAAAGAATCCCACCGCTTACGGCGTGGTTGAATTTGACAAAAGCGGAAAAGTTTTGGGAATCGAAGAAAAGCCCCAAAAACCTAAGTCCAATTACGCGGTTCCCGGCCTTTACTTTTACGACAATTCTGTGGTGGAAATAGCCAAGAACGTCAAGCCTTCCGCCCGGGGCGAGATAGAAATCACCAGCGTGAACAACGCCTACCTTGAGCGTGGAAGGCTTAGCGTGGAACTGTTTGGCCGCGGCCTTACTTGGCTTGACACCGGCACCTATGACGGCCTTTTGGACGCGGGAAACTTTATCGCCACAATTCAAAAAAGAACAGGCCTTTATGTCAGCTGCTTGGAGGAAATCGCCTATAACAACCGGTGGATTGACAAGGACGGCTTGCTAAAATTGGCCGCGCTCTACAAGACAAGCTACGGCGAATACTTAAAGTATTTGGCTGAAGAAAAGTAAGGCGCCTCTATGGGCTTTGAATTTGCCGAATGCGAAATTAAGGGCTTGATTGAGATTCAGCCCAAAATTTTGGGCGACGCTCGGGGATATTTTTTTGAGTCCTACAACGAGCGGGATTTTTTTGCCGCCGGAATCCGAGAGCGCTTTGTTCAAGACAACCAGTCTATGTCAAAGAAAGGAGTTTTGCGGGGACTTCACTTTCAAAAGCGCTTTCCCCAAGCAAAACTTGTCCGCGCCCTTTGCGGAAAAAGTTATGACGTTGCCGTTGACTTGCGGGACAAAAGCCCCACTTTTGGAAAATGGCATGGCGTGGTCCTAGATTCCGAAAGGCAAAACCAACTTTATATTCCCAAAGGATTCGCGCACGGTTTTTTTGTGTTGAGCGAAAGGGCGCTCTTTTCATACAAGTGTTCGGACTTTTACCATCCTGAAGACGAGGGCGGCATTATATGGAACGACCCGACGATTGGCGTTGACTGGCTTTGCGCCGCGGAAAATTTTTGCCCGGGCGTGGAGCCAATTTTGTCGGAAAAGGACAAGAAACTGCCGTCCTTCGACTTGCGCGCAAAGTATTTTAGCGCGGACGCCTTGTCGTGGCTGGGAGAGTGAAGCGGAATGAAAGAAAAAATTTTATCCATCAACGGAGAGTTCTTTTGCAAAAACTTGACTGGAATTGAGCGGGTGGCCATTGACGCGCTTGCGGAATTGGACAAGCTTTTGCCTCCAGGCAGGGCTGAACTTGTCCTTCCTGCCAACGCGCAAAACGTTCCTCAATACGCCAACATAAAATGCGTCCGTTTGCCTGTCAAGGCGGCTTTCTTTCCAAAATGGACTCAAATCCACTACCAAAAATACGTTCTTTGGAACAGGCGGGTAAGCTTGGACTTTTCAAACACTTGCCCTTTTTTTTCGCCGGGAATAGAGTTTTTGCACGACATTTACGCTCGCCTTTATTCCACAGACTTTAAAAGCCGCCGGGACAAGTTGATTCGCCTTTATTCCAAAATAATGTATTGGCGGATCGCCAAAAAGGCCAAAAGAATTGTCGCCGTGAGCGAGTTCACAAAAAAAACTATTGTTGACGCTTATAAAATTAAGCCTGAGCGGATTGCCGTGATTTACGACGGCCTTGGCTCTTACAAAAACATTCCGGCGGATTATTCGGTTTTTGACCGGCTGCCCCAGTTGAAAGACAGGGAATTTTACTTTACGCTGGGAAGCCTTTCCACGCGAAAAAACTTAAAGTGGATTTCCGCCAACGCCGCGGCATTTCCCAAGGCCTTTTTCGCCGTGTCAGGAAAGGCTCTTCCTTCCGTCGTTCCCCCTGAATTGGAGGAAATGAAAAAGCTTTCAAATGTCCTTATGACCGGCTACCTTTCCGACGGAGAGGTGAAGGCGCTTTTGTCAAAGGCTAAGGCCTTTGTTTTTCCCACATACTTTGAGGGCTTTGGCCTTCCGCCCCTTGAAGCCTTGAGCTGCGGCGCTCCCATTGTAATTTCAAACAGAACTTCCCTTCCTGAAATTTACGGAAAGACCGCGCGCTACATTGACCCTGACAATCCAAACGTTGACCTTGAGGCCTTGCTAAAAGAAAAAGTGGAGCCGCCTGAAAATCTTTTAAAAGATTTGACAGCGGAAAATTCCGCTAAAAAGTTGGCTCGCGTCATTATGGAAGTCTTGGACGAATGAGCGCGGCTCTATTTTTTTTCGTTTGATTCGCGCGGGGAGTCGTTCATTTGTTTTTCTGCGGAGCGCCTTTGCCTCTTTTTTGTTCTCCGTTGACTGCGGCTAGAGTTTCTTCGCAGGCGGCCTTGAATTCTTTTATAAAGCGCTCCCTGCTGTATGACTTTGCGTGGGCGACGATTTTCTTTGGGTCAAAGTTTCCGGCCGCCTCAAGACTTTCAAATTCTTTGATTGCGGCGGCGCAAGAAGCCGCGTTTTGTTCGGGAAAAAACACGCCAGTTTTTTTGTCCAAAACTGTTTCCGTGGCGCCGCCCTTTCCAAAGGCTATGACAGGCGTTCCGCAGGCTTGAGCCTCCAAGGGCGTTAGGCCAAAATCTTCTTCCGCGCAAAAAATCAGCGCCTTTGCCTTGTAGAAATAGTTTCGGACGGTTTGGTCGTCGGCTCGGCCTGCAAAAACGATGTTTGCGTTTCCGGCGGCTATTTTTTTTAGTTCCTTTTCGCAGGGGCCGCCGCCGATGACCACAAGCTTTTTTCCAAGAGAGGCGCAGGCGTTTATGGCGATGTCTGCTCGTTTATATTGAACCAAGCGTGAAAAGAAAACATAATAGTCTTCCTTTTTTTCTGTCTTGGAGGAAGGGTAAAAGCGCCTTTCGTTTACAGGCGAGTAAATCACCCTTGCGTCCCGGTTCCAAAATTTTTTTATGCGCCGCGCGATGTATTTTGAGTTTGCGATTACGGTGTCAATTCTTTGGGCGCTGACGTAATCCCACAAGCGGATTTTTGGCATCCACCGGTCCATAAAAAATCTTGTCAAAAGTCCGCTTCGTTTTCTGTAATCAAAGAAAAGGTCCCATGCGTATCGCATGGGCGTGTGCACGTAAGCCACTTGCGCCGTTGAGGGCGGCGTTATGACCCCTTTTGCGCATGACGACGAGGAGCATATAACCAAGTCGTAGCCTGAAAAGTCAAAGGACTCAAAGGCCGCCGGCATAAAGGACAAAAGCTTTGTGTAAATTTTTGTGGCAAAGGGAATTTTTTGAAGGCGGCTTGTGAAAATTTTATTTTTTTCAAAATGGCCCTTCATCTTTTTTTTGTCGTAAACAAGGGTGTAAATGTCCGCGTCTGGATAAATGTCCAACGCAAGCTCGCACCAAGTTTCCGCGCCGCCGTAGTTTGCAAGCCAATCGTGGACAAGGGCGACTTTTAATTTTTTTTCCATAAAAAACTCCCGCGGCCCAAAAACGCCGCCGCTTTTTGGGTTTGCTTACAGTTTGATTTTATTTAGAGCTTCCAGAAGGTTTCCGTTCCGCTGGCAAAGGACGCTTTCTTTTAAGCCCGCGGCTTTTCCGCATTCAACATCCTTGTCCCGGTCCCCAATCATATAGGAGGCCGAAAGGTCGATGTTAAAGTCCTTTGCCGCCTGCAAAATCATGCCGGCCTTGGGCTTTCGGCAGTCGCATTCGCGCTTGTATTCCGGCCGCTCGCCCTCAAAGCCCTTGTCGGGGTGGTGGGGGCAAAAGTAAAGGCCGTCAATGTAGGCGCCTTCGCGGCCTAAAAGCGTTTCAAGCTTTGCGTGTATTTCATTCAGTTCTTGGAATGTCACCTCGCCCCGCGCGATTACCGGCTGGTTTGTGATTACGATTGCAAGAAGGCCTTTTTGGTTTATTTTCTTTATGGCCTCGGCCGCGCCGGGCAAAAGCTCAAGGTCGTCTATGTTTGTCAAAAAGTTGACTTCCTTGTTAATCGTTCCGTCGCGGTCAAGGAAAATAGCGCGCTGCTTTTGCGAAAGGTTTTTGCCTTGGACAAGGCCGCTTTTTATGTCGGCCTCGACTTGCTCAAGGCGGTCGGGCGTTCCCATGTCCTTTATGTATTCCGTCGTGTCGTAGGCGAAAATGCGGCCTGTTTTGACGGCGGGCTTTAGCACGTCGCGGTCAAGGTCTAGGCGGCCGCTTTGCGCCGCCTTCGAGTTTTCGCCTTCGGCAAAAACTCGCGAGCGCGTTAGGTTTAAAAGCTCGGGGCTTATGATTTGGATTCCCGCGTTTACGCGGTTTTTATACCACAAGCGCTCGTCCTCTTTTGCAAGCCAGACCGCGACTTTATGCGTGTCCGCGGGCATGCCGCCGCTTCCTTCAGCAGGATATTCGATTTGGGTCACGATAAGCGAGGAGTCGTAAGGGTGGTTGTTTGGGTGCGTCATAAGGCTTGCCAAAGCCTTTTTTTCTTGGTGGAACTTTATGAAGCGGCCAAAGTCTATGTCAAAAATCGTGTCGCCGCACAAAAGCAAAAAGTCTTGGTCAAGGCCGCCCATCTTAAAGAGAGCGCCCGCCGTTCCAAGCGGCTCTGTTTCTTCGTAGTAGGAAATGTTCACGCCAAAATTTTTTCCGTCTCCAAAATAGTCGCGGATAAAATGTCCCAAGTGGCCGATTCCGATTGTTATGTCTTTAATTGAATTTTTTTTAAGGCATTCGATTTGCCATTCCAAAATCGGCTTTCCCAAAACTGGAATCATGGGCTTTGGAATGTCGCTTCGGACGCTGGCGATTCTTGTTCCCTTTCCGCCCGCCAAAATAACCGCTTTCATATTGTCTCCGTTTGTCTAATTGCGCGCGGCATGGATGTCGCGTTTTTACAGTTTTGCAAGCAAAACTGCAATGGCTAAAAAAAACGCGGAGGTTTTTTAGCCTCTTATTCTTTCCAAAAGCACTCTTCCACCGTCAGGCACAAGGCGTGGTAGACGGGAAGGTGCAACTCTTGAATTTTAAAAGTCTCGCTTTGGGGAACCACAATCGAAATGTCGGCGAGCTCTTTGCACTTTCCTCCAGTCTTTCCTGTGAGCGCGACGGTTTTGACTCCAAGGGCCTTGGCCACAACCAGCGCGTAAATCACGTCCTTTGAATTTCCGCTGGTGCTGATTCCCATAAAGACATCTTCTTTTTTTCCAAAGCCCATGACTTGCTGCGCGAACAAAACGTTTCCGTCAACATCGTTCAGGCTTGCTGTCATCAGCGCTGAGTTGTTTGTAAGCGCGATGGCCGGAAGCGAGCCCTGCAATTTGTCGGCCAAATAACTTCCTGTGTCCGCGTCGATCGCGGAAAGTGCCTTTAAGAATTTTTCCTCGGGCTTTCTCTTTTTTACAAAAGACTTTAAAAGCTCTCCAGTTATGTGGTCCGAGTCCGCCGCGCTTCCGCCGTTTCCCGCCACGATGAGCTTTCCGCCCGCCTTGTATGAGTTGATTATCGCGCTGGCCGCCGCGCGGATGTCCTTTTGGCAAACCGAAAGGGCGGGGTAGCGTTCAATTAATTCTTTAATGTAGTCCATGCTTTTCTCCTGTCGTACTATACGGCTGTTCGCGCGAGCTTAGTTGCGAGCGCGATTGCCCGCTCGCGTAAGCGAGCAAGTAGATAACTTCTTTGCGCAAAACGGCAACGCCGTAATGTTGCCGCTTATGCGCCTAACTAACGATTGTTGTAAACCTATCAATTGTCATTGGCGCTCGTCTTCCGCTTCGTAGTAAATGACTTTCGTTCCCTCGTTCTCAAACTTAAACGGAATGTAAAGCAAATCCTTCATGGCCTCGCGGACAGCCGCCTGCTTTTCTTTTTGGACGTAAAAGACCAAAAAACCGCCGCCGCCCGCGCCCAATAGCTTTCCGCCCAAGGCGCCGGCCGCCATTCCCTTGTCGTAGAGGCTGTCAATTCCGCTGGTGGAGACGGCGCTTCCGGTCTGCCGCTTTAGCTTCCAAGTGTGGTCCAAAAGGCGGCCAAAGTCGTTTAGGTCGGCGCTTTGGTCAACCAAGACTTTTTGCGCGTCGTCAACCAAGCGGAGCATTTCTTTTAGGCGCTGAATTTTGGCGGCCTTGGTTTCAGGGGTGGATTGGTTGGCCTTTTGCACGTCCGACGAAAAACGGGTGAAGCCGGTAAAGAACATCATCAGGCTGTCGTTCAAAAGCCGCTTGCGTTCCGGCGAGATTATCAGCGGAGTCACTTCGTAAGAGTTGTCCTTGAAATTAATTCTGTTAAAGCCGCCAAAACTCGCGGCAATTTGGTCTTGCCAGCCGCCCGCCTCGGCGCAAAGATCCCGCTCCAAGTGAATGGCTTCGTCGGCCAATTTCCGCTTGTCGGCGTATTGGCCTTTTAGGCAATGGAAGGCGTTGAGCATTCCCACTGCGAATGAGGAGGAAGTACCCAAGCCGCTTCTTGCGGGAAGGTCGGCCTCGTAAGTGAGGCGAATGTCTTTTGTGTCCGTCATTTTCATGGCTTCGCGGACGGCGGGGTGGAGTATTTTTTCTATTTCTTGGACCCGTTCTATTTTGGAATAGGACAGCTCCGTCTTGTAGTCAAAGAATGGAGGCAGACGTCTGACCGTCACATAGCAGTACTTGTCGAATGTGGTGGAAAGAACGGCGCCGCCGTGTTCGTTGAAGAATTCCTTCATGTCCGTTCCGCCGCCAAAAAAGCTCATGCGGAAGGGCGTTCTTGTAATAATCATTTTTCCATTTTAATGGATTCGCCGATTCTTTTCAATACCGCTTGCGCGCTGAACCTATAGGAGTGGATTCTCTCCACTGGCGGCAGGGGGCTTTTGTCGGCGTAGACGGCGGCGATTTTTTTTGCCAAGTCCTCCGCGTCGCCGGCTTTAAAGTATGTGACTGGAAGCCGCTCGTAGATTTCTTTAAATGCTGGAATGTCCGAGATGACGGCTTTTGTTCCGGAATAAAGCGCTTGCAAGGGCGGAACTCCAAAGCCTTCGTATAGGGATGGTTGAACCAATAGGCGCGCCCTTTGTATAAGGCCCTTAAGCTCTTGGTCTGGAACAAAGCCAGTGAACTGGACTCCGTTGTTTTCGGACTGGGCTATCAGTTCCGAAAGTTCTGTGTCGCTTGTGCGGAAGTTTTCCTTTGAGCCTACAATCAAAAGGCGGGGAAGCGGGCGCGCCTTGTCCTGTCCAAGAAGCGCCCCGTCGTTGTCGGCCAAAATTTTCCGCGCTTTTATGAAGGCCGGAATTAAAGTCTTTATTCCCTTGTGCGCCTTTATGTTTCCAACAAAAATAATCGTGTCGTCCTTTGGCGCGTTTGCGTCCGCCTGGTCCTCCTCTTCGTTGTAAAGGGGAACGCCTGAGTAGACCACCGTTATGGGCTTTTTGCATTTAAGGCGCGCCAAAATGCGGCTTTTGGAAAATTCGCTTACGGTGAATATTTCCTTTGACTTGTTTATGGCGCGCTGGTAAATCATTTTCCGCGCGAAGGTTCCCAGCTTTCCCGCCAAGGGAAGGTCCAAAAAAATTACGTCGTGAATCGTTGAAAAAATCGGAACCCTTATTCCCCGGGAAAAAAGGCGGCCTGGAATGTTGCAGTAGGGCGAAAAGTACGCGTCGCATTCGTTGATTTTTTTTATGATGTCGCGAGGAAAGAAAAGCATTTCCTTAAGCGAAAAGGGCTTTATGCCGGGCTTTATTTGGACGACTTGGGCGCCTTCCTTTAGCGTGGGAAGCATGCTGTCAATAAACGCTCCGATTCCGCTTTTTCCGCTCATGCGGAGGTCAACCGCTATTTTCATTACAGGAACTCTTCCATGCCCTTTTCGCGCAGGGCGGCCAAAACTTTCTTTATGTCGCCGCAAGCGTCTTTGGCGCAAATCAAAAGCGCGTCGTCAGCGTCAACCACAACGGTGTCCTTAAGGCCGACACAGGCGATCAGTTTTTTTCCGCCCAAGATGACGTTGCCGGAAGAGTTTACAGTCACGACTTTTCCTTCAATCGTAGAGCAGCTTTCGTCGCTGCCTTTGATTCTGCCCACGGCGAGCCATGAGCCCACGTCGTCCCAACCGAAGTTTCCGGGAATCGTGTAAATGTCCTTGGCTTTTTCCATCACGCCGTAGTCGATGGACTCAGAAGGCAGGGTGGGGAAAACGCTTTCCAAAATTCTTTCGTAGTCCGCCGTTCCCACGGCTTCTTGAATTTTTTCAAGGCCTGAAAAAAGGTCGGGCATGAAGGCCTTTATGTTTGAAAGAACCGTGGAAGCCTTCCAAATGAACATTCCGCTGTTCCAAAGATAGCCGCCTTGGGATAGGTATTTTTTTGCCGTTTCCAAATCGGGCTTTTCAACAAAGCGCTCCACCTTAAAGGCTTGGCCTTCTTTTTGGCTTTTGTCAAATTTTATGTAGCCGTAGCCGGTCTCAGGATAGTTGGGCGTGATTCCCAAAGTGACCACATTATTTCCTTTTTCCGCCAGCGAGACCGCGTCCTTCAGCGTTTGGACAAAAAGGGCGTCGTCCTTTATGAGGCTGTCGCTGGCCAAGACCATCATTACGGCGTCTTTGTTTTTTTTGGCGGCGTGAACCGCTCCCAGTCCTATGCAGGGCGCTGTGTTTCGCGCCACCGGCTCCCAGAGTATGTTTTCTTTTGGAACGCCGGGAAGCTGCTCCTTGACAAGGGGCAAATAGCTTTTGTTGGTCGCAACGTAAATGTCCTTTATGTCAACCAAGGGCTTTATGCGGTCAACTGTAAGCTGTATCATAGAGCGGCTGTCGTTTGTAAGGCTTAAAAACTGCTTGGGAAGGCTCTGTCTGCTTTTGGGCCAAAAGCGCTCTCCGCGTCCGCCAGCCATGATCAATGCTGTTGTTTTCATTCTATTATTTTAGCGCAAAATGCCTTGGACTTCAACAATTATTTGACTTCAAACGTCACTTCCGCGCTTTGGGAGCCGCAAACTATCCGGCAGCTTCTTTTGCCTTTTTCCATGGGAAGAGTCCAAGAAAAGGGCCTTTGGACGCTGGCAAAAAAGTTTCCGTCATAGTAAATTTGGGCCTCTTCCGCCTCGCCGCCAAAGGCTTCGCAGCGGACGCCTTGAATTTGCGCTCCGGAGGGGGAAAGGTAAAAGACCGCTCCTTCTTTTGGCGTTGACATTGTTACGGGCGTTTGGGAATGGTCAAGGCGCGCGTCTATCTTCGCGCTTAAAAGCCAGCGCTGGAATTCGCTGGGGTAGTGAACCGTTCGCTCTCCGTCTTCAAGCCTGTGCCAGTCGCAAACTTTGTGGCCTTCCCCTTTTTTTACATATTCGTAAACAAAGGAGGGGCAGGCTTCTCCCGCCAAAAGGCCCGAAAGGGGGCATATTTTTTCTTGTCTCCAATTTTCAGGCTGGGGAAATTTATTTTGCGCTTCAAGGCCGCCCCGCCTTTTTTCCAACAAGTCCAAGACGTTTTTCACAGTTTTTGCGGGAAGGGAACTTCCGGTTTTTCCGATGACTGTTTGTCCCGAAAAGTTTCCCATCCAAACGCCCGCCGTGTATTTTTTTGTGGAGCCCAGGGCCGTTATGTTTTGAAATTGATTTGAAGTTCCCGTCTTGAAAATGGCGGGGTAGTCGCATTCAAAGCTTTGCCGGTAGCCAAAGCCTAAGGCCCGCGCGTCCTTGTCCGAAAGAATTGAGCAAATAAGGCGGGCGGTGTCCGCGCTGTAGATTGCCTTTCCATTTGCGTCCTTTCCGTCCCGAGTCCAAACGCTGAACGCTTGGACAAGTTCCAAAAGTCTCACTTCGCCGCCGCCAAGGGCAAGGCCAAGGCCCGCGCTTTGTCCCGTTTTTTTCAGGCTTCCAAAGCCCAATTCCTCCAGCTTTGAAATGTATTTTTCCACGCCAATTTTGTCCAAAATGAAAACGGCGGGAACGTTTAGGGAGGAGGCCAGCGCGATTCTAAGGCGGACTGGCCCGTTGAAGCGGTTGTTGAAATTTTCAGGAATGTAAATTTTTTGCCCTCCAAATTCTTGGGGAATGTCTGGAAGAACCGACGCCGGGGAAAAAAGGGGGCTTCCGTTTTGGTCGCGGCATTCAAGCGCGAGGCCGTATAAAAAGGGCTTCATGGAGCTTCCCGGCTGAATCTTTGCCAAAACTCCGTCCAATTGGCCGCCGTTTGAAAAGTCGAACCAGTCGCTGTTTCCAATCCAAGCCAAAACCGAATTGTCCTTGTTGTCAATCAAAAGCAAGGCGGCGTTTGATATTCTGGAGGCCCGCGCTTCTTTTGCCGCTTCCCTTATGTATCCTTCGCAAGCCTTTTGAATTTCCAAACTGGCCGAAAGGCGCTTTTCAAAGGACTTGTCACCTGAGCTTTTCATCCGCCTTTTTATGAATTCAATGTAATGGGGCATTTCAAAAGGGTAGTCAAATTTTTTAGCCGCCTTCGCCGCAAAAAAAAGCGCCTCCTTGTCAAGGGAAAAAACTTCCGCCGCCCTTTTTCCGCAAGCTTCTGGAGCCGTTATGGGATTGTAGCCTTCAGGCCTTCTGGGAATTATGGCAAGACAGGCCGCCTCCTCAAGGCTCAAGTCTTTCAATTCCTTTCCAAAAAAAGTTCTTGCCGCGGACGCGACTCCCTCGCAGTTTTGTCCAAAGGGAACGGAGTTCAAGTAAAGTTCAAGGATTTTTCTTTTTGAAAGGCGCGCTTCGATTCTAAAGGCGTTGAAAACGTCCGCGGCCTTTTGAGAAAGCCTTTCCCTCCGTCCGGGAGAGGCCATCTTAACGACTTGCATCGTTATGGTGGAGGCTCCCCGGACTGTCCTGCCGCTTTTTGCGTTTTGAATCGCGGCGGCCGCTGCGGAAAAAATGTCCGCGCCCGGATGAAAGAAAAAGCGCCTGTCTTCCGCCTGTATGAAAGCCTTTTGAACGAACTTTGGAATTTCATTCCAGTTTGTCCATTCCCGCCTGAGGCCTCCTTCAACGGAAGTCACTTGCAAAAGCTTTCCGCTTCTGTCGTAAAAGCGGATGCTTCGCTCTTGATTTTTCAGACGCTCAAATTCCGGGTATGGGGAAAGGGCCAAAAAAAGCCATATAAGGGCGGCCGCCGCCAGCAGGACGGCGAGCGCTCTTTTGCGGCCTTTAAAAATGCCGCCGATTTCAAACTTCCTCATTTTATTATGAACAAGTATCCGTCGCTTCTTCCAAAGACTTCCTCTTCATACATGCATTGGGCTTGAACCGGCGGAGTGGGGTAGACGCCCTTTCTGACGGCCCTGAAGGTAAAGGTTATGGAACTTTCTCCGGACTTGAAGCTGTTCCAGAAAAATTGAATCTCGTTGTCCCTGACGTTCTTGCTTGAAATCCAATGCCTAAAGTCGCCGGAACTTTGGATTTCCGCCGCCGAGCCTGAGGTGACAAAGGTTGAGTCCAAAATCTCCGCGCCGGAAGGAATGGGGCAGCGAAGCGCCAAGAAGTCCCGGTCAAGGCTTGACCTAATCTTTACAGTGGCCTTGTAAAGTTTTGAGCTTTCAAGGCTGGCGGCGGCGCTGTCCTTTGGAATGTCGTTGGCCAAGGCTCCAGAGTCGGCTTCTTGAATTTTGTAGTCGATGGAAATGCCTTGATTCCGCCTTGTTTGCATTCCGTCCGGCAGGGCGTATTTTAATTGCGCGGTGTAGAAAAGGCGGCCGCTTCCGTTTTTCTCAAATTCCAAGGGAACGCTTTTGTCCTTGGGAAGGGCAGAAAGAATCTCGCCTTCAAAGGGAAGCGTCAAGGTCTTTGGCTTTGCCGCGACGCCCTTAAAGGTTTCCGACATGATTTCCTTTTTGTCCAAAAACGCTTTTGCCTCAAAGTTTGTGTTTTCAAGATTCCGCCTTTCTATGTAAGAGGCCAGCGCTTTAAGAACATTGGCTGTGGTGGAAGTGTTTTGCCAATAGCCCTTTCTTTGCTCTTGCAGCAAGGCGAAAAGCAGCCTGTCAACCATGTTGTCGTTGGGGTCAAGAATTGACAAAAGTTCAAGGCTGTTGGCCAGCGCGTCGGATTTTGAGCTTTGCCAATGCCAAGGGCTTTTTTCTTCCTCTTCCACAATGGAAACGCTTCTAAGGCTTGGCTGGAGTCGGCTCTTGATTTTTCTTGCCGCTTCTTCGGCCCTCGCGTTTTTTCCTTGAAGCGCGAAAGCCGTTCCCAAGTTTGCCGTTGCGGAAATGTCAAGGCTGTCGATTTTTGAATAAAGGTCGTTCATGGCGCCTTCGCTTGAATCGCCCAAAAGCGCCAAGACCTTGCAGATGTAGGCTTTTTCGGAATCATAAAGCTTTTTGTCGGAAAGTTCCTTTTTGATGAAGGACTTGAGCGCGGCCAAATTGATTTTCATGTCCTTTTCGCTCATTCCGTTTTTGACGGCGGCGGCGCAAACATGGGCGATTCTTGTGGAAACGTAAAGGTTCGCGCTCCAAGAGTCGTCAGGCCAATAGGGAAAGCCGCCGCTTGAATGCTGGCTCTTGGCCCAAGACTTTATGAAAGAGGCCGCGCATTTTTTGGGGTCGGAAACTTTTGAGTCCATTTCAAAGGCGTCGATGTAAGGCGCGAACAAAATCAAGGGCAAGACTTTTGACGACTGCTGCTCAAGGCAGCCGTAGGGGTAGTCGAACAAGTAGCGGACCGAAGAGCCCAAAAGCCCCAAGCGGGTGGCGTCAAGAGTCACCTTTAGGTCGCCCCGGCCTTCCTTGGCCCAAGAGGGAATGACGATGGTTTCGCCTTCCTTTTCATTTTGGCCTTCGTCTGTGTCGCCGACGCTTGTGACGTTTTCGTAGACAAAGCTTTTTTCTATTAAAATTGGAGAGACAAGGCGCTCGTTCAAAACTTCGGACTTTATTTCGTAGACAAGTTCCACGGTTCCGCTTTTTTCCGCCGCCACGTCAAAGAATACGACGCTTGAGCCTTCGCTTGCCACCGTAACAGTCCATTCGCTTTTTCCGTCCACAAATGCTTTTCCCGGAACCGTCTCCCGGCCCTCAAGCTCGTCTTGCGCCGTGTTTTTTGAGGGGCTTCTGGCTTCAAGGCTGACCGTCACTTTTTGCTCCCTTGAGTCCAGGTTTGTGATTAAAACGCCGCATTCGGCTGTGTCCCGCTCCCGGAGGCGCCTGGGCTGAACTTGCTGGACGTTTATGGGATTTTGAACTTTGACTTCGCTTTCGTTCAAGGCAAAAAATTCTCCCTTGGCGCCAAAAGCCGTCAAGCGGTATGTGGTCAAGTTGTCGGGCAGGGTGAAGGAGCAGACGGCCTTTCCGTTTTTGTCCGTTACGATGGAGGGCTCAAAAAGCGCGGTGGGCCTAAAGTCCGTCCGCTCGCTGTTGTCGTCTCCGTCCTTGTCGTCGGAATCTCCTCCCGCCAAATTCTTCACGCTGTAAGTGACGGGATCCATCAGCATGTCCCGGGAATCTCCTCCGATGACGCAAAGGGGAAAATTGTATTTGTTGTAAAAAAAGTCCAAGGGGTTGGGAACATGATAGTTTATCAAGTCCAAAACGCCCCGGTCCACCGCCAGCGCCGTTATTTCCGCGCCGGCCAAGGGCTTTCCCCCTTGGGTCGCCGTTATCGTAAGGGTGGCTTTTTCTCCGGGCCTGTAAACTGTTTTGTCGCTTTCTATCTTGACGTTGAAAGACTTTGTTTTTGGGTTCACGTTAAGGGTTGCGATTCCAAAGCAGCCCTTGGGCTTTCCCAAGTCAGGCTCCCCGTATTGCCTATTCGCGTCTCCGCTTCTTGTGGAATACGAAGACACGGCGACATAAACCGCCGGCGTGTAGTTTATCGAAACAGGGATTTCAATCACGTCGGCAGGAACGTCAAAATGTCTCAGCTCTTCGGTGAAAATTCCTTCCCGTTCCACTGTTATCAAATAGTCTCCCGACGGCAGGGGGCTTTCCATAAGGAGCCGGGCCTTTTCTCCAGGATTGTAAAGGTTTTTGTCGCAAGTAAGGCTGATTGACTGGCTGTTGTTCCGGTCGTACCAAGAGGAGGAGCCGCCGGTGGCGTAAAAGCCGTATTCGCTTGAAGTCCAGTTTCCCGCCGAGTCCCGGCCGGAAATTGTGAGGGTGTGCCAGCCCGCTTCCTTAAGCTCCACGGAAATTTTTCCCGCCGTTTTAGGCTCTATTTTTCCTTCCGCCTCAAGGATTTCGCTTTTTTCCCAACGTGTGTAAATGGACTCGTCCACGCTTTGTTCGTTGGCCATTGTCCATGTTTCCCGCTTGAGGCTGTATTCAAGGGAGGCGCAAGTTTTTTTGTCAGAAAGAATCGTTCCTTCCGGCGTGGCCAAAATAAAAGGAAAGTCCAGCTTTTGGCCCTTTTTGGCAAAGCCGGAAATTTCCGCGGGCTTTTTTATTCCTACATAAAATTTTGCGGGGTGAACCATAATGTTGGCCGCGGCCGAAATTCTTTGTCCTGAAATGTCGGTGACGTTGGCCTCCACATGGTAGACCCTGGCCTTGCCGTCGCTGATTTTCTCGGAGACGCAGGAAAGGCCCGCCTCGCCGTCGGCGGAAAGAAGGCCCTTTTCGTTGGCAAAAAGATTTCTTCCGTAGTAGCCGCCTTGAGGACCAAAGTTGTAGTCCTTTGTCTCTTGCGTGTCGGGCTCAAAGGCCTTTGGCTCGGAGAACCAAGTGGAAGTCCAGTCGGCTCCGGCCAGGCTTCCTCCGGCCAGGCAGGAGGCCTTTAAGTTCGCGGTGATTTTGTCGCCGCCATATCGAACTATGTCGGGCGCGGAAATTGACGATTCAAATTTAAGGCGCTCAAAATTTGCCACGGTGAAATTGGCGTAGGGGTCAAGCCATTGCTCTTTTCCCAGCTTGTAGCGGATTCTGTAAGAACCGCTTTCAATGTCGTCCGGCAATTTGATTTGGCCGTAAAAGCCTCCGTTTTCAGAAAGGACGCCGCTTATTTTTGGAACAATTTCCTTTCCTTCCCAGTAAGCCTCTTCCACCAAAATTTCGTAAGGCTCGCCCGCTTTTGGAATCAAGCTGCCCAGCGCTTGGTCCCTGACGATTCCTCTAAACGAAACGATTTCTCCCGGCTTGTAAAGGCCCCTGTCCGTAAAGATTAAAGCCCTTGTGACGGTTTTTCTGGCAAGGTCAAGCTCCTGCGTGGGAACGCTTTCCCGCCAAGGATCGTGGGTGGAAGGACAGAAAATCATTTTGTCCGAGCCCTTTTGCGCCAGGATTCGCATTCTGGACATCCAGCGGCCCTTTCCGCCGTCCTCGATTTTTTTTACTTGGGCTTCGTCAAATTTTATGACGGCCAAGCCGTTCTTGTCGGTTTTGCCCTCGGCTATCAAGTCGCCCTCAAAGTCAAGGGTGTTGAACAGGCGCTTTCCGTCGGCCTCAGGAATCAGGACTGAAATTTCCGCGCCTTCAATGGGCTTGTTTTCCTTAAGGCTTCGCGCCAAGACGACGGCCTTGTTGATTCCGACTCTGGCGGTGATTCCTATGTCCGTGACTTGAATCGTGAGTTTGTTCTTTTTTTCGTTCAAGTAAAATTTTTCGTCCCAGCGGTCCCATTCGTTGGTGACGGCGTGGGCCTCAAAGTCAATCCAGCCAAAGCCGTCGGCGTTTAAAAATTGGGACAAGTCTATTTCGTCAAACTGTCTTTGGCTTTTTGAAAGGGAGCGGATCTCGACGCAGCCGGGGGGAATTGTGTCTCCGTAATATTCAATCTCGCATTCGGGATTCAAGGGGTTTTCCGTGTCTTTTACCTTGTAGAACGAGGGGCTTAAAATGTTTTGGGATTCGATTATCAGCTTGGGCTTGAACTGGGCTTCAAGAATCCGCTCTCCGTAATCCAAAAATTTTATGTAGCTTAAGGGCGCGGGAATCTTCACTTCGGCGGAAAAAACTCCGCCCTTGTCCGCCAAGAGGTTTTGTCCGTAAACGTCCTTGAGGCCGTCTTTAATGAAAAGCTTGAACTTGTTTTTGGCCCCCTCCTTTTCGTCGTAGAAAACTGGCAAGTCATAAATGGTGAGCGTCCTTCCCTTGACCTCAAAATTTTCCTCTGAAAGCTTGAAGTCAAAGTCAAACCAAATGTTTTGCGCCACCGAGCTTTTGTCTATTTTTTGGCTGAATTCTATGGCGACTGGATTCGCCGCGCTTCCCCGGGAGTATGAGGCCTGCTCAGGAATTCGTTGAATCGCGAAAGGACGGAGGGAATGGTAGCTTTTCATTTCATGGCTTCCGTCTATCAAAAAGGCTATTTCCATGTCATAGGGAATTTCGTCTTCGATAGTGACCACAAAAGAATTTGACTTTCCGTTTGCTTCGTCGTAGATTTGCTTGGCGCCCCAAGGGAAGGCCTTTTTGTTGTAGTCGGCCTTGACAGAAAAGCGCGCCTTTTTCAGATTTCCGTCGGTCTTGTTCTTTCCAATGTAAACGCCTAAAATTTCCCCAAAGCGCTTTTCGCTCATGGAATAGTTCAGCCTGACATAAGCGCGGTTTGCGTATTTGGGAAGGGCGCCGCTTTTTGAGTCGCATTCATAGCTGCTGTCCTTGACGTAGCCGCCGTAAAATCGGGTTATCTTTACGGGCCGCGACTTGCTGGAAAATTCCGTGGGGCCTTCAAGTTTTTTTCCGGCCAAGGACTTTAATTTTTTGTTTATTGAAATCTTGTATGCAACGGAGGGGTCGGCTTCCTCTTCCGCCTCAAAGGACAAATGCCGGCTTCCCAGCCAGCGGAAATTTCCTTTTAAAGGCGGCTGGATTTCCATAACGTCGGAAGAAGGGGAGCTTTCTTCTCCCCCTAAAATGGCGCGGACCGGCTCTGAAAAAACCGCGAAAAAAACAGGAAGGCTTCCGTCGGCGGCCACTTCACCTTGAGGCCCCCATTCTTGGACTGTGAAGGGTTTTGCGGGATCGGCGGCCTCCGCCTCTTCTTGGACTTTTGGCGGCTGGAACTTTTGCCGCTTTTCAAAATATTTGGTCTTGTAATTTGAAAGTTCCCTGATTCCGGGAATCACGGATTGGCTTTTTCCCTTGGCGGAAGAAGCTTTTTTTTCTTTTTCTATATATTTTTCGTCTTCGCCGTTGTATTTGTAGGAAAAGTCCGGGGAAAAATGCTCTTCCATTGCGGCAAAACTTGCGTATTCGGAGCCATGACCCTCAAAAAATTGGTCGGCGCTTTTGACAACTTTTTTTCCGGCGCTTTTAGCCCCTCCTTTTGAAGAAAAGGGGCTTTTTGAGCAGGAAGCGATGATTGCGGTGGTCGCAAGGGACAAAAGGACGATTTTGCTAACTTTCATGCCTAGCATTGTAGAGCGCTTGCAAAGAAAATGCAACTGCCTTGCCAAAGCCTGTTTTGGACAAAAGCGCGCCTCGTTCCCCGCGAATTTTTTTGCAAAAAATCAAAACCTGTGTTATCATAAAAGCATGAGCATACACATTAACGCGCCTGAAGGAGCCGTCGCGCCGGCCGTCTTGCTGCCGGGAGACCCCTTGAGGGCTAAATTCATCGCTGAAAATTTTTTGGAAAATCCCAAATGCTACAACGAGGTTAGGGGAATGCTGGGCTTTACGGGAACCTACAAGGGCGTTCCCGTGAGCGTGCAGGGAACCGGAATGGGACAGCCATCCCTTTCAATTTACGTGAACGAGCTTTTTGAGTCTTACGGCGTTCAAAAGGCCATTCGGGTGGGAACTTGCGGCGGCTTGCATAAAAGCGTCAAGGTCCGCGACACAATCATCGCCAGCGCCGCCTGTTCCGAGTCGGCCATGCAAACCTCCCGCTTTGGCCACTTGCATTACGCGCCCGCCGCCGACTTTGGCCTTTTAAAGAGCGCCTATGACGCGGCCCAAAAATTGCAAATTCCAGTCCACGTCGGGCTTTGCGCCTCCAGCGACGCCTTTTACGACGAAAACGACACTTGGAAGCTTTGGGCCAAATACGGCGTTTTGGGCCTTGAAATGGAGGCGGCCGAGCTTTACACCCTGGCCGCCAAATTTGGAAGAAAGGCGCTGGCGATTCTGACCGTGAGCGACCATTTGGTCACCCACGAGCTTACCACGGCGGAGGAACGGCAAACAACGTTCACCAACATGATGAAAATCGCGCTGGAGGCCATAGCGGCTGATTGACGAAATTCAATTTTTTGTCAAAAAAACTCTTGACAAAAGGATTTTTTTGTTGTAGCATATTGACACTACAGGTGGATTTGCGGTATATTTGACAGATACACTGTAAAATACATTAAGTGAGGTTGAATATATGGCAGTACCCAGAGCGAAAACTTCAAAAGCGGTGACGCGCAGAAGGAGAAGCATCAACATGAAGCTTGAGGCTCCCCAGCTTGTTCCTTGCAACAACTGCGGAAACCTCGTTCTCCCGCACCACGTTTGCCCGAAATGCGGTTTTTATCGCGGCCGTCAGGTGATTGCGCCTGAAACGAAAGCGTAAGAATAAGGGCATCTCTAGAAATTCGCTAAGGCGACTTTCTAGAGACTGCCTGCGAGTTTTAAGTCGTTGTAATATCACGACTTAAAACATCGCGTTTTCAAAGTTACCTCAAAAAACTGAAGTTTTTCGAGATTCCCATTTCTTTATTGTATAGTCATAAGCAGTTTTTGTGACTCCTGTATAATAAGCTGCCATTTTTTTAGTTATTTTGATTGTCTCTTTTATTTCTTCAATTTTTTTATTTACGCTTTCATAGCTTTCCACCTTGCACTTACACAAAAATCAAAAATCTGTTAATATCAATACTCAAAAAGGCAGATAACATTCTTCACATAAACGAGCGGCGAATAGCGTAAGTCCAGTTTTGGAAAAAGCTATCGCCATTTTTGTTTTGTGAGGTTTTTATGAAAAAGTATGATTTGGGAACTGAAAAAATTACTCGTCTGGTAAGGCATTTTTCGGTTCCATGTGTAATCAGTATGCTGGTTGCTGCCCTTTACAACATTGTGGATCAGATTTTTATAGGCTGGAGCGAGGCAGGGGCTTTTGGAAACGCGGCCACAAACATTGTCTATCCCTTTACGGTTCTTGCATTGGGGCTTTCTCTTTTGGTTGGAGACGGAGCTGCTGCCAATTTTAGCCTTGAATTGGGAAGAAGCGATAAGGAACGCTCAGACAAATCTGTGGGAAACGGTTTTGTGATTCTTGTGGTTCTGTCGTTTGTTTTGTGTGTGATTGGACTTGTCTTTAAAACTCAGATTCTCCGTCTTTTTGGTGCAAATCCTGAAGAAGAATTGTGCTACACTTTTGCAAACCAGTATTTTTCTATAATCTGTGCTGGCTTTCCTTTTTACATGATTGGTCAGGGGCTGAATGCTTCTATTCGTGCAGATGGTTCTCCAAAATACGCCATGGGCTGTACCCTTGCAGGAGCGATTGCCAACTTGATTTTGGATCCGATTTTTATTTTTGTGTTTAATATGGGAGTGAAGGGGGCTGCTATTGCCACTGTAATTGGACAGTTTTTGACCTTTGCTATGAGCGTAATTTATCTTTTCCGTTCAAAGAATTTTAAAATCACAAAAAAGTCCGTGTTGCTGGAGCTTTCTGTTGTTTCAAGAATCATCTCAATTGGAATGGCATCGCTTATAGTGCAGCTTTCAATAGTCGTTATTATTGCGGTGAATAATAATTTGCTTTCAAAATACGGCTACGAAACTTTTGCCAGCACTGGTGTTGCCTTTGGTTCGGTTATTCCACTTGCGGTGGTGGGAATTGTCATGAAGGTATTTGGTATTGTGGTTTCAATTGTTATTGGAATCAGCCTTGGGGGACAACCGATTATTGGCTTTAACATGGGAGCTGGAAATGGGGAACGGGTAAAGGAAACAATCTGTGTTATAACAAAAATTGTCCTTGCTGTTGGAACTGTCTTTTTCTTGATTTTTGAATTTTTGCCAGATTTAGTTATTTCAATTTTTGGAAAAAACAATTCTCCCGAATACATCGAATATGCCCGGCTTTGCGTGCGTATTTTTTTGAGCGGCATTATTTTAACCTGCTTCATAAAGTCTGCGGCCATCATGCTGCAATCTTTGGGAAGAAGTGGAAAATCAACACTTCTGGCTCTTCTTCGCGATGTAATTGTTTTTGTTCCTGCCTCAATTCTTCTTTCAACCTTGAGTCACGATATTGTTATAATGCTTTGGGCTTCCCTTATAAGCGATGTAGTTTCGTTTATTGTAGCAGTGATTTTTATAGTGGCGGAGCTGAAGAAGCTTGAGAAAATACGACGGTTGTAGGGCTCAGTTTTTTTAGTGACTCAGTTATTTTAGGGATTTCTGCTTTTCAGTGACAATATGAAGTACGTCTTTTCTGCTAAGAATTGCAGAAATCCTTGTTATTAAAAGTCAATTGATAATTCTAATTAAGCTGAAATTATTTGTACTGTCTTGCAAACTCAATTACAGCCTGAATGTCATTTTCGTTTGGTCTTCCTTTATGAATGCCCTTAAACTCGCCTTTGCAATGGAATTCTTTTTCATCCATAGGAATTCCTACAGTATCTGTTACAGCCTTAATCTTTTTGAAGGTTGAATTTAGCATTGCTGCAGAACCAAAGTTTACAATTTTTCCAACCTTGTCCTTTGAAAGTCCTTCCACAAAGCTTCAACTCCCAATTCTTTTGCAACGGCTTCTGCAAGTCGTTTTGTGTTTCCAGTTTTTGTGTAAAATCTAACAGCAAATTTCATTTCGATCATTTCTCCTTTTGGACTGCATTTAAACAGATTTATATTTATCTAAATTGTATTGTACGCAATTAAAATTTACAATAGAAAAATCAGAAATTCTGTTGCATTAATAAAAAATCATCATTTTTATGCTTTCTGATTTAAACATTCCCTCAAAAAAGTGCATCTTACCTGCCCCAAAATGCATCTTACCTTTTTAAGCATTGCGGATGCAGAAATCCTGTTTTATAGTACAGCTTGTGAGGTAACTTATGGAAAATATTGGTTCAAACATCTGGCATGTAGTAAGAATTGTTTTTAGGATTGTTGGGATTTTGGGGCTGATTGCTGCTGCATTCAGTTTTTATGCTTTTAAAGACGAATTTTTGGCTCTAAAATCACTTAGAGAAATTGATGATAGTGTTTTCTACATTGAATACGAGGGGGATTATAACTTTGAAGAGTATTTAAAAAGTGGAGGTGGCAAAACAAATGAAGAAATGGCCGCCTATATCTCTAAATGTCTAAAACGAGGAAGCTGGCGGGGCAGTGGAAAGGCAAAGGGACAGGAAATTAAAATTACACCGCCTGCTTTTGGCTGTGCTTCAATTGCCGCAGAAAATAAAAAAGGCGGATATATTTTTGGACGCAACTACGACTGGCAGGACAGCTCTGTAATGATTGTGCATTCAAAGCCTGCAAACGGATACGAGTCCATTTCTACAAGCTGTCTTGAATTCTTAGGCCTTGACCGCAAGTGGAAACCTTCCTACAAATTTCCGGCTGACATGGTGGCTCTGGCAACTATTTACATTCCCCTTGATGGGCTGAATGAAAAAGGGCTTTATATAGCAGATTTGGTTGCAGGAGATAAGGAAGCAACTGCTCAGGCTTCTGGAAAACCGGATCTTACAACTACAGCTGCAATCAGAATGATTTTGGATAAGGCTGCAAATGTAGATGAAGCTGTGAGCCTGCTTGAACAGATTGATATGAATTCTGTTATAGGTTATGCACATCATTTTGCAATTGCAGATGCCAACGGAAGGTCTGTGGTTGTAGAATATGTGAATAATAAAATGTATGTTTCCGAAACTCCGGTTCTTACAAATCACTATACTGCTGAAAGTCCTAAAAAGGGTGCTGTTGAAGAATCTGGTCGTGAAAATTCTTACACCCGCTTTGATGAGCTTCTTACAAAGGGAAAGAAAGCCGGCTGGTCTATGGATTCTACGCAGGTTCGTGATAGTCTGGAAAACATTACGGCTGCAAAATATTCTTCTGAAGAAATGAGTGTGTGGAGCGCAGTTTTTGAAAGTGATTATAAAAGGGCAACTTATTATTTTAGGGGTGATTATTCTAAGCCTTTTGTGATAGAATTCTAGGGTATGAAAGTTACAGTCTTAAAGCCTCTTCCCGGTGAGGAAGAGGAGATAATTGTAAAATGCCTAAGACCAGATGAAAAGCTGATGCAGCTTTTGAATAGGATTAAGGATGAAGATGCAAGAAAAATTGAGGGAGCTGGGGCGGAGATTGCCAGTGTGGAGATTGCCGTGGCAGTTACTGGAGCAAGTGGGCTGACATCTGGTTTTAAAGGAATTAATTTTTATAAGGATTCAAGAATTGTTTTTGAAAAAATAGAAAACATTCTTTACTTTGAATCGGTTGATGACAAGGTTTTTGCCTACAAGACCGACGATGTTCTGGAAACAAAATTAAAGCTTTATATGCTGGAGGAGCTTCTTTCTTCACAGCCATTTTTTCGCGCCAGCAAGGCTGTAATTGTGAATCTGGATAAGGTTGAAAGTCTTGCACCTGCTTTTGGCGGAAGATTTGAAGCAAAGCTTCAGAACGGTTACAAGGTAATAATTTCTAGAAATTATGTAGCCGCACTCAAAAAACTTTTGAATTTATAGGGGATAAAAATGAAAGAAAAGATAAATGCAATGATTTCAGTTTTTTCGCGGGTAGTATGCGGAATCTTTATTTTTGCCTCAATTTACACAGCATTTTTTTCTGGATTTAACAGGGCTGTATTTTCCGTAAAAGATGTTTGTGCCATTTTTGTGATTGGTCTTGTTTCTGCAATAGGAATTCTTCCACTGCTTGCAGATAAACCTCTCTCTAAAACAGCACTGATTATCTATCAGATAATATATTTTTTGATTATAAATGCTACAGCACTTGGTGCAGGGGCTATTTTGGGCTGGTTTAATCTTAAAAATAAAATCCTTGTTATCAGCTTTGAAATAGTTGTAATTGCAGTTTATGCTTGTGTAATGCTGATTTCTTACAGGCTTGATACAAATGAAGCAGATAAGATGAATCAGAAATTAAGGGAAAGAAAAGAAAGATGATTGGATTAATTGCAGCCCGCTCTAAAAATAATGTGATTGGAAAAAAAGGTCGTATTCCATGGCAGATTGATGGTGAGCAGAAGCAGTTTAAGGAGCTGACTACAGGAAATATTGTTGTAATGGGGCGACGGACTTTTGAAGAAATTGGAAAATCTCTTCCTGACCGATTTACCATTGTTGTTTCCCGGACAAAAATTTTTAAAGGCGAAAAGCTTATGACTGTCGGCAGCGTAAAAGAAGCTCTAAAGCTTGCAAAAGAATCAGACTTATTGGGTAAGTTTTACAATTCCAGCATTTTTTTTGCAGGCGGCAGCGAAATCTACAGGGAAGCTCTCCCTTTTGTAGACGTGATGTACATAACCGAAGTAGACATTGAAATAAGGGACGGCGATACATTTTTTCCAAAATTTAATCCTGAAGCCTTTGAATTAACTGTAGGGGAATCTGGCGGCGACAAAATAAAATATACCCGTACAATATACCGACGCCTGTAAACACAGAAAGAGCTTGTAATCGCAAAAAAACGCCCGAAAAGTGCCCGAAAACTGCCAGAAAAACTCCTCGAAAAAAGCATCATAAAAAACGTCCGAAAAAGTCTTTATGCTGAACTGAAAATGCTTTATACTGATTTTATGCGACTTATTTTTGTAAGACACGGAGATCCTAATTATGAGTTGGACTGTCTCACCGAGTTGGGACACAAGCAGGCAGAAATTACAGCAAAACGGCTGATGGGTGAAGGAATTGAAGAAATTTTTAGCTCTCCTATGGGACGTGCCCGACAGACTGCAATGCCGTTTTCAGAGCTTTCTGGAATAAAAAATATTCAGATTCTGGATTTTATGCACGAAATTCGCTATGGACTTGAAAATGACTTGTATAATCAGGATTATAGCCCTTGGGTTGCTGTAGACCGCATGGCAAACGAAAATGTAGATTTACAAAATCCCGACTGGAGAAATTTCCTGATTTTTAAAGAAAATACTGCAACTATTGATATTGATAAGGTTGCTGCTGGTGCAGACTGGTGGCTTTCTTCCCTTGGTTATGTGCGCGAAGGCCTTTACTACCGCAACACCCGCCCCGATGATTTTCAGCATACATTTGTGCTTTTTAGTCACGGAGGCTCTTCAACAGCCTTTCTTTCCAGAGTGCTGAATATTCCTTTTCCGCAACTATGTGCTAGTCTTCATATTCCACACACTGGAATCACAATTTTGCGCTTTGACAGAACTCCCGGAAAGCTTTCTGTTCCTGTTGTTGAATTAATGAATGACGGAAACCATTTAAAAGGCAGCTTATAAAAATCGATTATGGGCATCTCGAAAAACTTCAGTTTTTCGAGATGCCCTTATATTTTTTCAAGCTTTAACCCGCAGTTTTTTAATAGTTCTTCTACCGTTTTTACTCCAAGTCTTTTGGCGGCAAGCTCTACCACAAGTCCGCAGGTTCGTGAGTCCTCTAAGGCATCGTGGGCAAGATATTTTATTCCGAATTTTTCTCCAAGAAAAGTAAGTGCATGTCTTTCGTATTCCGGCCAGACTTTTTTTGAAACCTGAAGTGAGCAAAAATAATTATAGCCCGGCAGCTTATGATGATAAAATGTGCAGGCATCCCAGATTACGCTCATATCAAATTTTGCGTTATGAGCAACAAGTGGAAGTCCTGATGTTTTTTCAATAAATGGAACAATCTTATTATCCCAGACCTCGGGAAATTTAGGACAGTTTTTTACATCTTCATAATGCAGATGATGAATCTGCTCTATCCATTCTTCAACAAAATATTCTGTAGGAGGACAAATCTTTTCATAAATACTGTCGCTTTCTTTTCCGTTTATAAAACGCACTAATCCTACAGAAATGGCACTGTTTCCATATTGATTCGCGGTTTCAAAATCAATTGTGATATAGTCTAAGCTTTTTGGTTTAGTATCAGTGTCATCATCAAATAAAGAAGGTTGAAAATCATCTTCTGCCATATTAATCCTCTTTTTTTATACTTCAATAAATTAAAAACGGGCTGCCTGATAAGCTTGCATCAGCTGTTTCTTATCAGATAGCCCGGATTTCTTAAGAATAAAAAATCATTTTTAGTTGTTAAAAAGAATATTGTTTATAACACCTTCAAGGTATTCCTCGCGTCCTGAACCTGGATCAGATGGCTTTTTCATTTCTGCTGCACGCTCTGCAAGCTCTTCTAGGCTTGTCTGCCTGTCGCGAATCTTCTTACCGATTCCACTTTCAAAGCTTGAATACTTTTCTTTGATAAAGCCGTCAATTCTTCCGTCTTCAATAATCTCTGCAGCCTTAATAAGACCAAGGGCAAATGTATCCATTCCCATGATGTAGGCATGGAACATATCTTCAAAGGTGTTTGAAGGTCGTCGGTTCTTTGAGTCAAAGTTAAAGCCGCCTGTAAGACCGCCGGCCTTAAGAACCTCGTACATTGCCATTGTTGCATCGTAAACATTCCAAGGGAAGTTATCTGTATCCCAGCCAAGAATAGGATTTCCCTGGTTGGCATCTACAGAGCCAAGCATTCCGTTAATTCGGCTGATGCAAAGCTCATGCTGGAAGGTATGATTTGCAAGAGAGGCGTGGTTTGCCTCAATGTTCATCTTAAAGTCCTTATCAAGACCATACTGACGGAGGAAGCCGATTGCAGTTGCAGCATCAAAATCATACTGATGGCTCATTGGCTCCTTTGGCTTAGGCTCAATGTAAAAGTCACCCTTAAAGCCGATGGAACGGCCGTAATCAACAGCCATGTGCATAAGGTTTGCAATGTTTTCCTGTTCAAGTTTTACGTCGGTATTCAAAAGTGTTTCATAGCCTTCACGTCCGCCCCAGAATACATATCCGCGACCGCCAAGCTTAACCGTAATTTCAAGAGCCTTTTTTACCTGTGCAGCAGCAAAGCAGTAAACATCGGCAGAGTTTGTTGAGCCTGCTCCGTTCATAAAGCGAGGGTTTCCGAACATGTTAGCAGTACCCCAGAGGCACTTAATGTCAGTTCCTTTAGTTTTTTCCAGAATATAGTCTGAGATTTCGTCAAGACGCTTGTTTGTTACGTTGATGTCGTTTGGATCTTCAGGAACAAGGTCTACATCATGCCAGCAGTAGTATTTGATGCCAAGCTTTTTCATAAACTCAATACCGGCATCTACCTTAGCCTTTGCGTGCTCCATTGTTCCAGGAGTCTGACCAAAGGATTTATCGGCAGTTCCCTGACCAAACATATCCACACCGTTTGCACCAAGATTATGCCACCAGGCCATTGCAAATGGAAGATGCTCGCTCATCTTCTTTCCCATGATAGTTAATTCAGGATTGTAATACTTGAACGCCCATGGATTTTTACTGTCTTTTCCTTCGAACTTAATCTCTGGAATGTTTTTAAAAAATTCGCTCATTACGAGAGCCTCCTTTTTTTAATTCGTATGTTCATTGTTAGTTAAGGCTAACAATATAGATAGTATATACCCTTAAGCAGAAAAATCAAATATCTTTCATTAAAAAATAGAGGCAAAAAATGAAAGATTTTTATAAAGAAACGGCTTATTTATTTTAGGCTGAAGCTTTCTGGCAAAAGCTCTGTAAGAGTAAAGATTTTCTGTGTCCCTTTTTTGTCTGAAAGGATTATCTTAAAATCCCGTCCGCAGAATTCGCTCAAAACCTGACGGCATACTCCGCATGGGGGACAAAAATCTTCAATAACAGGCTTTCCTTCTGAATTTTCTGCTCCACCCACAATGGCAATAGCTTCAAAATCACGAATTCCTTCGCTAACGGCTTTAAAAATGGCAGTCCGTTCAGCACAGTTACTAGGTCCATAGGCGGCATTTTCTATATTGCAGCCGGTCCATATCTTTCCATTTTTATCAAGCAGGGCTGCTCCAACATGAAAATGAGAGTAGGGTGCATAGGAAATATTAGTCATCTCAACAGCTTTTTTGGTAAGTTCATCGTAATTCATAGCTTAATTTTATCACAATTTTGTTTTATTTCATTAAAAAAAATTAGCTGATGCTTTAACGTTTAAAATTACTGTCTGGAATAATATTCTTCCATCAAAGGACGTGCGGCAATATAGTATTTTTCCAGCTTCTTGTCAAAATGCTTGCCCATTCCTTCCATAATAATCTTATCTGCCTGCTCAAAAGACATGCTTTCTTTATAAACACGCTTGCTTACAAGGGCATCGTAAACATCGGCAATGGCCATTATTCTTGCTTCCAGTGGAATGCTTTCTCCTTTTAGTCCTTCGGGATAGCCTGTTCCATCCCATCGTTCGTGGTGATAGTGTGCAACATTTTCGGCAATCAGATGGAATTCCAAATCATCTGTGTCTTTTAGAATTTCATGAACAATTCTTGCACCCTCGGAGGCATGGAGCTTCATTTTTTCAAATTCTTCATCGGTAAAGCGACCAGGCTTTCTTAAAATTGCATCGTCTACGGCTATTTTGCCTAAATCGTGCATAGGGGCTGCTTTTACAATATTTTTGCAGAACTCCTTAGAAAGTCCAAGCTCGTTATTTTTCATAATCTGGTCAACAAGAATTTTTACGACATCACTTGTGCGTTTGATATGTCCGCCTGTTGAATTGTCACGGCTTTCTACCATGGTTGCCATTCCAAGAACAAGCTGGTCGTGCATTTTTACAATATCTGCGGTTTTTTTTGCAACTTCGTTTTGCAGTTCGATATTAAAATTATCAAGTAGAGATATATATTTTTGATCCTGAGTATCATCCTGAATGTAAAGCATGTACCCGCGCTTTTTATTTTTGTTTATGCCATACAGGTAGTTTATGTTTATCTGGAAAATTTTATCTTTATAGTTTTTGAAAAAATGATCACTTGAGTTGTTCTGAATAAAATCCTTAATTTTTTCTATTAATTCATCATTAATGGTCTTATTTCTTGTAGCGGGGCTATCTATTTTTATATTTGCAAGTTCTGGAAAAAGCTCCAGTGCCATTTTGTTGCAGCCAAGATAGTGAAAGCCGTTGTCAAAAGAAATAAAGCCTGTTTCGCCATTAAGTGCAATTGAATCAATTACTGTATCGGTAACATCATAAAAGGAAATTCTTCTGATAATAAACAGGAAGATGATTTCGCTGATTACAAATCCAAGAGGAACTAAGTCAATTTTTCTTGTAATGATTCTTCCGCCAAAGAATAGCGCTGCTGTTATGAGTTCACAAAGCAAAAGCATCTGAAGAATAGTATTGGAAACATCATTCTTTTTTTTGAGTGCATAAAAGGTTACAAAAATGGAAAGTGCAAGGTAGCTTGCTATAATTATGTAGAAAAGTGTATGTGTTAAAGAATATTCCTTGAAAAGCACTAAAGCTCCATTTTGCATTTCTGCGCTGATATTCTTATAGAAAATTTCACTTTTTCCGATTGTAAGGGCGGCAAGAAAAATTGCAGTTGAAACAAGAAGCAGAACCATTCTAATCCATTTTTTTATATTCAGATTGCATAGATTAAAAATGGAGTACATAAGAAAGAGAATAAGGTAGCAGGCACCGATGTATGTAAGTTTTATTCCAATAATTGCACTTTCCAGACTCTGGGCGTTTCCTATAATTGCATAGCCCAGATTTGTTACTGGAATAAAGGCAAAAATCAGACTGAAGAAAACATAGAATCTTTTTTGCCAGATGATAGCATAAATGGCTGTTAAAGCAAGTGATATAAGAAAAAGGGATTCATAATAAACTTTCATAACTTTTGATGATTATAAATCACTGGAATCTAATTGTAAATATATGATTTTCACTAAGTATTCTTTTAAAAGAGTGTTATTCCAGTAACTTTATTTAACAAAGCGGCATTTTTTTAGTATATTATAAAGAAATATCAAATAGGAGGAATTACAAAAATGATAGAGGTTTCCCACGTATCCCGTAATTTCGGGACATTTCGTGCGGTAAATGATGTCAGCTTTTCCATTCCCACTGGTCAGATTGTAGGACTTTTGGGGCCTAACGGAGCTGGTAAAACTACTACAATGCGAATGATAACGGGCTTTTTAGCACCTTCTGATGGAACAATCCTTATTGATGGAATTGATATTTCCCAAAAGCCTGTTGAAACAAAAAATAAAATTGGTTACATGCCTGAATCTGCGCCACTTTACGGCGAAATGATTGTTGAAGATTATTTAAAGTATATTTCAGAGATTCACGGGGAAAATCCGGAAGAAAAAGTTCCGCTTTTGTGCAAGGAATGCGGATTAAAAGAAGTTATGAGCAAAAATATTTCTGAGCTTTCTAGAGGTAACCGTCAGAGAGTTGCCCTTGCTCATGCTCTTGTTCACGACCCGGAAATTCTTATTCTTGATGAGCCTACTTCCGGTCTGGATCCTAATCAGGTAGAAGATGTTCGTGCCATCATCCGCGAAATTGGAAAAACCCGCACGGTAATTGTTTCAACCCATATTTTGAGCGAAGTAGAAACTCTTTGCAGCCGTGCAATCATCATAAGCGGAGGAAAGGTTGTTGCCGACAGCTCAATAGAAGAATTAAAGAGCAGTGTTGGAACCTCGTCTTCGGTTTATGTTACTTTGGGCGGAGATTCAGAGGCCGCAGAAAAGGCTAAAAGCTGTGCAGAAGCTGTAGAAAATGTTGCATCTGTAGCCCTGCGTACGCTTGGCGAAGATAATCGTTTTGTACTTGCAGTTTCTGTGAATGGTGAAAAAGAAATTCGTCCTGCTCTTGTAAAAAAGATTGTTGAAGGCGGTTTTGATTTGTACGAAATGACAATCGCTCACAATAGCCTTGAAGATGTATTCCATACTCTTACAACCGAAAAAGAGGTAAACAAGAATGAGTAACGCAAAATCAAAAAATCCTGCTCTCATCATTATGAAGAGGGAGCTTAAATCATATTTTTCAGGACCAATTGCCTATATTGTTACAGGACTGTTTCTTATAGTAACAGGAATTGTGTTCTTTATTTTCCCGTATACGTTCTTTGCCTACAGAATGGCAGAATTAAGGAATTTCTTCAGTCAGCTTCCAAAAATCCTGGCTCTTTTTATTCCAGCCCTTACAATGAGGATTGTCGCAGAAGAAAAGAGAAGCGGTTCCTACGAAACTTTAATGACTCTTCCTGTTACAGAAGTTCAGATGATTACAGGAAAATATCTTGCAGTGTTGATTGAAGCAATGGTGATGGTTGCACCTACTTTATTCTATGTAATTGTAGTTTCTGTGTTCGGACATCCTGATTTTGGACCGATTGTTGGCGGCTTTATTGGAATAATTTTTTTGTGTGCAAGCTATTGTGCAATTGGAATTTTTGCTTCGTCATTGACTAAGAATCAGATTATTGCATTTGCGATTGCGGCTGCAGTATGTTTTATTCTTTCGGTGATGGATTCAACCTTCCTGATGTTCCTTCCTACTCCAGTTACAAGTTTGCTTTCTTATCTTTCCGCAAACTCGCATTTCACTTCTATTTCCCGTGGAATCATAGATACCAGGGATTTGATTTATTTTGTTTCTCTTACATTGCTTTTCCTTGTAATTACAGTAAAAATAAATCAGAACGCAAAGAAATAAGGTGGCAGCATAATGAAAAAATTTATAAATTGGCTCAAAAGCCCAAAATCAGACTTTGCACTTTTTATCATACTTTTGATTCTTGCAAATATTGTGGGAATTAATTCTTACAGGCGCATAGATTTAACAAGAACACGGGCATACTCCCTTTCTAGTGCAAGCAAACAGATTGTAAAAAATCTTGAAGAACCGCTTTCTATCCGTGTATTTTTTGATAAAAATCTTCCTTCGATTTACCAGAGTACAGCTCAGTATGTTGAAGATTTGATGGTTGAATATAAGAATGCCGCAAACAAAAACTTCAGCGTTTCTTATATGGATATGTCAAAAGTTGAAAATCAGAATATTGCAAGAGATTTTGGTTTACGACAGATTCAGATTCAGGAGCTAAAAAATAACGAAGTAGGTTTAAAACAGGTTTACATGGGTCTTGTAATTACTTACGGTGATGCGGTAGAAAAAATTGATGCCATAACTACGGCAAAAGGCTTTGAATATAAAGTAACTTCTGCAATTTCCAAAATGATTAACACTGCTGATACTCTTGCATCCCTTAAGGCTGATGAAAAAATCAATGTTACCTTGTATTTGAGTGATGAACTAAAGGTTCTTGGAGTTTCTGGTGCGGACGAAGCCGAAGCTTATCTTCAAACTGCGGTGAACGAGCTTAATCTTCAGAAAAAAAATCGTCTGGTTTTTAAGACTGTTCATCCAACTGCGGACGAAGTTCCTTCTCTGGTGGATAAATATGGACTTCAGAAGCTTCAGTACAGAAGTAAGGATGGGGTAAAAACTGCTACTGTAGGCGTGCTTCTTGAATACAACGATAATTTCCGTGTTCTTCCAATTGGTTTTCAGAATGTTTTGTTCACTTATGCAATTTCAGGTCTTGACGAGGTTTCTGATTTAATCAACGCAGGAATTGAAAATCTTGTTTCTCATCCTACAGAAATTGCTTATCTTACGGGGCATAACGAATATGAGCTTCAGAGTGAGCAGGCAAATGTATTCAATCAGCTTGTGAGTGAACGTTATAAAATAACTCAGCTTGATTTAACTGAAGATGAAATTCCTGCCGGCATTCAGACTTTAATCATAAATGGAATTCAGCTTGATATGACGGAGGAAGAGCTTTATAAAATAGACCAGTTTGTAATGAAGGGTGGAAATCTTCTTGTTTTTGCAGATGGACTTGTGGAAATGGGACAGAGTACTCAGTACTACAATATGCCGCAGTATCTAGCAAACGACATCAATCTTGACCGGCTTCTGGAAAAATATGGCGTTTCCCGTGGAAAAGATTACATCATGGATAAAGACTGTGCAACTCAGAACAATCAGCAGTACGGAAAACTTAATTATTATTGGGTTCCAGTTCTTCAGAAAAATCAGATGAATCAGAAGAATGCGATTTCAAAGAATCTTGGAAACATTGTTATGTACATGAATGGTTCTCTGGATGTAAATGCAGCCTTAGCTGATAAGGATGTTAATGTTACCGTTCTTGCTAAATCTTCAAAGAATGCCTGGACAATGAAGGATAACATCATGCTTAATCCAATGATGATAAATCCTCCTGCTGATTCAAGTGCGTTTAGTGAACAGAATTTTGTTGTTCTTCTGGAGGGAAAATTCAAGAGTGCATTTGATTCTGAACCTGTTCCAGAAAACGACGATGAGGATGAGCCTCTTCCAAATGCCGGAGATTCAGAGCTTTCTGCTTCAAGCTATATTGCATCATCAAAGCTTCCTGGAAAGGTTATTGTTGCGGGAACCTCTTATCTTGCAACTGCGAGTCTTCTTGATGCAAATTATCAGTCTGCAAATACAATTTTTGTTATGAATATGGTTGATTATCTGAACGGAAATGCTGATTTGTGTGAAATGCGCAACAAGGATCTGTCTGTTGAAGTACTGGATCTTTCAAAGCCATATTCAACGGCTCTTTCTAACGTGTTCAAATATTTTGCTGTATTCGGACTTGCAGTTTTGTTTGGTCTTGCTGGACTTATTGTTCTTGTTCGACGGGCAAAACGAAAGGTTGAAATCAATCAGAAATATAATCCTGATGACAGCCGCCAGATTGTAAAAGAAAAGAAGTCTAAAAAATCAAAAAAAGACAATAAAAATGAAAAAAATGAGGAAGGTGAAGCAAAATGAAGCCTAGAAAAATAATTTTACTTGCGGGTATCGCCTTGCTTTTGTGTATCTGCATAATTCAGGCAGTTTCTTCCGCAAACGACAAGGTAAGGATTTTTGAATTTTCCGGTGAGCCGGATGAAATTGTTCTGGAAAATGCGGACGGAACAATCACTCTTGTTAAAAATGGTGAAGAATGGTTTGTTGGCGAGGAAAAATATCCTGCGGCAGATTCTGCTGTGGATGATATGATTAATTCCTTAAAATCCATCAAGGCTTTGGATAAGGTTTCTTCTTCTGGTTCCGATGATGCACTTTTGCGCTATGAATTGAACGAAGGTAAAAGAAAAACCGTTACTGCCAGAAAAGAAGGAAAGGTTTTGAGAGCTCTTGCAGTAGGAAAGGATGCTACAGCAGGTTCTCAGTCTTACATCACAATTGATGGTGGAAAAGACGTATATCTTGCAACTGGAAATCTTAGCTCTGCTTTTGATAAATCTGTTGATGAGCTTAGAAGCCGTGCCGTTTTGAGTCTTGATAAAGCTTTGATTTCTGCGGTAAGCATTTCTGATTCAGAAGGAAGAAGCTGGTCACTTGCTAGAAGCGGCAGTGGAATGGATGTAAACTGGAGTATTTCTGGTGCAGACATCGAAGTTGACCCTGAGCTTGCAAAGAACTTTCTTGAAGGGCTTGGAACTTTTGTAAGTGCAAAATGGCATGACAGAGATGAAAAGCTTGGTGGCGAAAAACTTGTTTCTGCAAAAATCACGCTTTCTTCTCCTGCTTCAAAGGTTATTTCCTTTGAGCTTTATAAAATTCCTGCGGCTTCTGAAGACGGAAATGATATTTTCTGGGGAACCTGTAGCGAAACTCCTTATACTTTTGAACTTGCATCCTATGCTGCTCAAAAATTAATCAAAAATCCAGAAGAGCTTGCAAAATGATTAAACTTGTAGCTTTTTTGGGAAACTTTGGCAAGGAATATGAAAAGACCCGCCACAATGTAAGCTGGTATTTTGCTGATTCTTTGCCTTTTGCCTCAAAACTGAGCTGGCAGAGTAAGTTCAAAGGGGAGGTTGCCTCCTGCACTCCTGATGAACTTGCTCTGTGGGCACGCGACTATAAGATTTGCTCAACTAAAGAAGGGCTGCCGGTGCGCGTGCCGGAAGAAGCTCCTTCTCATATTTATTTTTTAAAACCCTTTACCTATATGAATCTTTCTGGCGACAGTATTATAGAAGCTGCGAACTTTTATAAAATCAAGAGCGAAGAAATTATGGTAATTCATGATGAGCTGGAAATGGCTCCTGGTTTTGTAAGCCTTAAATGGAGTGGAGGACTTGGCGGACACAACGGACTGCGTTCAACAAAAGCTGTTTTGAACACGCCTGATTTTTGGAGAATCCGCTTTGGAATTGGCAGACCTGATAATCCAAATATCAGTGTAGCCGATTACGTTTTAAGCAGGTTCACCCCGGAGCAGCAGGAGCTTATGCAGAATGTATTCAGCCAGACGAGTCTGCTTTTTGTAAAGGCTTTGCTTTCAAAGGATCCTGCAAGCCTGATTCAAGTCTGGGGAAAGAAAAAACTGGCAGAATGATTTTTACAAGGTGATTTTATCTTTCTTTGAAGCAATTTCTCGAAGCAGAATAAAGCCAAGAATTATCACGCCACCCAAAAGGCATTTCCAGGTGGGAAGCTCATGAACAAAAATGAAAACCCATACTGGATTCATAAGCGGTTCAATCATTGTAATAAGGGAGGCCGAAAGTGCGGTTACTTTTTTAATACCGATTGAATAGAGAATGTTCGGAATGCCCATTTGCAGAACTCCCAGCAAAAGAAGAAAAAGTGCAGACTGCAAATCTGGGCTTCCGTTTTCTTTTAAAAATACAAACGGAAGCCCGAAGCAGGTGACAATAAGCTGTGCAAGCATAAAAGAATCGCGGGATGTGTCTTGGGGGGCAGAGGAATTGTCTTGTGGAACAGGGGAATTGTCTTGTGGAGCAGGGCTGGTTGCTGTCTGATTATTTTTTGTCAGAAGAGATTCTTCTGTGGATGAAGTGGTCTTTTCATAAAAATTTTTAATTCTGTTGTTTTCTGTCTGAATTTCCTGTGCAAGAAGAAGCTGCTGCTTGCGTTGGAAGATTGTAGTTCCTGCAAAAGTTACTCCTGAGCAGAGTGCAAGAATATTTCCCAGCAGGGATGTTTCTGCAAATTCTCCGCTTTGTGTTTTAAAAATATTGTCTGCAAAGAAAAGCAGCATTCCCACAACTATTCCGGCAAAGGCTACATAATCAATTCTTTTATTTTTTTCGCCAAGAAGCAGCGAACTGAAAATAATTACCCAGACAGGCTCGGTGTATTCAAGAAAAACTGCATTTGCCGCGTATGTAAGCTTATTTGAAATAACGTACAGAATCATGGTTCCCGCATAGCTGAATGCAGACAGCCAGAGATAAAGCGTGCGTTTTTTGTTCAGTTTTGAGCCGTCAGAGCTTTTTACAAAAAAATGAGGAAATCTTTTTGAAAAAATTGCGATAGTGCAGAAAGCAATCATGCTCCTGAATCCTGCAATTGCAAAGGAATTAATATTTACAAATTTTAAAAATACACCACCAAGGCTCCATCCAAGAGCACATAAGAACATGGCAAAAGAGCCTTCAATTTTTTTCATGCTGATATAAAAGCCTTTTTTATGGAAAAAATCAAGACGAAAGAAAAAGAGGCTTTTCTGTTATGGGCATCTCGAAAAACTAGATCGGAAGAGCACACGTC
>CALDIB010000034.1 GCA_937902125.1 uncultured Treponema sp. | reverse complement strand
AACATCGCATTTTCAAAGTTACCTCGAAAAACTGAAGTTTTTCGAGGTTCCCATTATAGAAAAAATTAACGGGGGTGGAAAGACGCTCCCGGTTGCGGCTGCGTCCGATCGGCGCCGCTCGCTAGCCGTCTCGTTTCCACAGGAAACGAGGCCTCTTAAGGTATTGCAGTCGCGCTTACGCGCTCCGCACGGCTCGCTACTCGCTGTTTGCGCTTGAAACTATTATGCTTCGCCGCTCGCGCGGCGGCGCAAACAGAGAGTTGCCGCCAGCCGCCCCGCGCCCTCGCGCGCCTTTCCACCCCCCCCTAGAATTTCTTTTTTTCTTGTAGTAGAATTGCGAATGCGTCCGCGAAATGCGCGGGCTAATTTTTTTGGGAGCGAATATGACTTACGGATATTTTGACGACGAACAAAAGGAATATGTCATCACACGGCCTGACACGCCGGCCTCTTGGAGCAACTATCTTGGTTCCACCGAATACGGCGCTGTCATCACAAACAACGCCGGCGGCTACGGCTTTTACAAGTCGGGAGCGCAGGGACGCTTCATGCGGCTTAGGTTCAACTCTGTTCCTATGGACGCGCCCGGCCGCTACTTTTACATTCGAGACCAAGAGTCCGGCGATTATTGGTCGGCCAGCTGGCAGCCTTGCGGAAAGCCCTTGGACAAATTCAAGAGCGAATGCCGCCACGGAACGGCCTACACAAAAATCACTTCCGAATATTCTGGAATAAAGTCCGAGGCGCTTTACTATGTTCCCCTTGGACAGAATTTTGAATATTGGCGCTTAAAGCTCACCAACAATTCCGGCGCCGCGAGAAAGCTTTCCGCCTTCACTTACTGCGAGCCTTCTAACCAATGGAACACCACCCAAGACCAAGTGAACTTGCAGTATTCCCTTTTCATTTGCAAGGGAGAACAAAAGGACAACCTCTTGCGCTTCGCCATTCACGACAATTTATACAAGCAGTTCCCCAACGACGAAGTTGGCGGCCAGTGGCAGCATTCTTGGATGGCGCTGGCTCAAGGAAAAGTGTCGGGCTTTGACACAAGCCGCGAAGCCTTTTTGGGAACCTACGGAAGCTACAAGGAGCCAGCCGCGGTCATCGCTGGAAAATGCTTTGGCTCAAAGGCTTACGGAGACAGTTTCTGCGGCTCTTTCCAAAGCGACTTGGAGCTGGCCCCAGGCGAAACAAAAGAAATAATCGTCCTGTTTGGAATCGGCGACGCTTGGACTGTTGGAAAAAAGATTTCCGAAGAATTTGGAAACGCCGCCCGAGCCGACGCGGAACTTGAAAAGCTTAAGAAGAATTGGCACGCCAAACTGGGAAGCTTTAAGGCCCTCACTCCCGACGAAGACATAAACCACACGGTGAACGTTTGGGGCCTTTACAACTGCCTCATCACATTCGCCTGGAGCCGCGCGGCCAGTTTGGTTTACAACGGAGAGCGGGACGGCTTGGGCTACCGGGACAGCGTTCAGGACATTTTGGGCGTGGCCGCAGCAATTCCCCAAGAAGCGGAAGAGCGCTTGGTCAGAATGATTAGCGGCCAGTGCAAAAACGGCGGCGCCATTCCCGTCATTTCAAAGGACTTCAACGCCGGACACGAAAAGGCGCCCAAGCCCGAAGAATTCCGCAGCGACGACTGCCAGTGGTTCTTCAACTCGATTCCCTGCTTTGTAGCGGAAACCGGAAATTTTGACTTTTACAACAGGGTCGTTCCTTACGCCGACGGCGGCGAAGCCACAGTCTTTGAGCACTTAAAGCAGGCGCTTTTGTTCAACCTTGAGCGCATGGGAGCCAACGGACTTCCCTGCGGACTTTTGGCCGACTGGAATGACTGCCTTAAGCTGGGCTACAAGGGCGAGTCTTTGTTCGTGGCCTTCCAGCTGCGCTTGGGCCTTACCACATACGCCGACATCGCCCGCCGACTTGGAAAGAACGGCGAAAGCGACTGGGCTTTAAAAGAGCGGGAGACCCTTGACAAGAACATTCAAAAAAAATGCTGGGACGGAAAATGGTTTGTCTGGGCCATCGCCGAGGACGGAACAGTTTACGGAACCCACACAATGGAAGAAGGCCAGGTCTACTTCAACACCCAAGTTTGGGCGGTAATGAGCGGCGCGGCCACGCCTGAGCAAGCCCGGGATTGCATGAAGACGGTAAAAGAAAAATTGGCCACCCCTTACGGCCTTATGCTTTGCGCCCCGCCCTTCGTCAAGGCTCCACGCTCAATAATGAGTTCCGTTGTCTACAACGCCGGCATAAAAGAAAACGCAGGCATCTTCAACCACACCCAAGGCTGGGGAGTGATCGCCGAAACTTTGATGGGAAACGGCGACCAAGCCTTTGAATACAGCAAGGCCTCGATTCCTCCTGCCTACAACGACAAGGCCGAAATCCGCCAGAGCGAGCCATACGCTGTAGGCCAAACAACCTATTCCACATTCTCGCCTCGCGCCGGAAACACCCGCGTCTCTTGGCTTAGCGGAGCGGCCACTTGGAACTACTATTCAATAACCCAATACATTTTGGGAATCCGTCCGCAATACGACGCGCTTTTGATTGACCCTTGCGTTCCTTCAAAATGGGACGGCTTTAAAGTGGAGCGCCGTTGGCGGGGCATGAAACTTTCAATCGAAGTCAAAAACCCCGAGCATGTTTGCAAGGGAATCGTTTCTATCGAGGTTGACGGAAAGACTTTTGACGGCGCGACGGTTCCCGTATCCGCCCTCAAGGACGGAAGCAAGATTGTGGCCGTAATGGGAAAAGCCGCCAAAGACTTTGAATGGCAGCGCCTCTAGCCTAAACCTAAAGGCCATTAAAACCTAAAAGTTCCCGCTCCAAAAATGGGCGGGATTTTTTTTGCCAATTTTTTTTTGCCGGACGCAACAATTTTTTACTTTGCTTGTCTAATTAGGCAGAGGAAAAGCCATGAACGAAAAAAAGATTTTTGAGACCATAAATTCAATTCCCGCGCTTTTGGCCAAAAATTTCCAAAAGTTCGCAAAAAAGCCCGCCATGATTTTGGACGGAGGAAAGACCATTTCTTACAACGACATGAGATGGGACATTTTCAAGACCTCAAGCGTCCTGCGCTTTTTTAGCGGAAGCGCGCCAAGATGCGTCGCCATTTTCATAGACAACTCTCCCCAAGCGGTGGAAAGCGTTTACAGCGTTCTTGCCATTGGCGCCAAAGCCGTCCTCTTGCGCTACAGCATGACAAGGGAAGAAATAGAAAGCGCCTTGCAAAACGAAAGCCCGGACGCGATTTTCATCCGCGCGGAAAAAATGGATTTGCTTCCGCAAAATTTGTCGGCCAGCGTTTTGGAAATCGCCGACAACCGCGTTCTAAAAACACTTGGCAAAGAAGCCCACGAAAAGCGGGTTCAAAAAGCCATTGACAACTCAAAAAGCCAAGAGCGGGTTTTGGCCGTAACTTATTCAAGCGGCTCAAAAAAATCTGAGCTTACAAGAAGCGACTTTGCGGCCATGATTTCCAAAAAAGGAAAGAAAAGCGAAAAGCCCTTTGACGCGCTCATTGAGTATGTAGGCTCTTTGCTGAACGCTTTCGTAAAAGGCCGGGCTGTTCAAGCCAGCCTTTAGCGCGGCGCTAAAAAATAACGGACTTGAATCCCTGCCTTTTTGCGGGGATTTTTTATTCTAATCTTTTTGATTTTCCAAAATGCGAAGGGCGCGGGCCAAAAATCCTTCGCCTGAAATTCTTAAGCTTTCTTCGGCGACAGGCTCTTCAACGACGGCAGGCTCTTCGGTCGCCGCTGGCTCTACCGAAATCGCGGGGGCTTCCGCGACGCTTGGCTCGGGCGCGGGTTCTTCAACCGCAGGTTCTTCGACAACTTCCGGCTCGGAGGCCATAGGCTCTTCGGCAATCGCGGGCTCGACAACAGGAGAGGCCGCAAGGTCTTTTCCGCCGCCCAAAGAATCCTGAATGAAAATCTTAAAGGGCTTTTCCAATTCAAGCGCGTTGGGAGCGGCGGCGTTTTGGAAAGGCGTCACCGGCGACTGCAATTCCGCAATGTCGGCAAAGTTCGCGATTTCTTTTGAAAGGCCTTCCATGCCGCTTGCCAAGGCCGCGTAAACCACATTCCTATACATGGCGAATTTTCCAAAGCCAAACAAAAACTCGTCGTTGTCCAAGGACAAGCCGCCAAAAAAGTAAACCCTCTTCAACTCGTGGGCCCTAGCCAATTCAACGCAGAAATTCTTCACTTCCGGCGAAACAGTTTTTTCGTCAGTGACTTTTTCAGTGACCACAACAAGAGTGGTGATGTCTTCCATTTCGTTGGGCTCGTGCTTGTCCAATTCTTCTTGAGGCTTGTCAGGATAAAGTGCGGCCTCGTCAACAACCTCAAAGGCTTCGGACATGCTTTCCATGCCATAAACAAAGCGGGGCTCTTGGGGTTCGCTTGCCTGAGGCTCTTCTTCTTGGGCGGAAGTCTCGTCGCCGTCATGGGCGTGGGCTTGCGCGTCCGCGATTCGCTTGGCAAATTCCGCTTCGCTTTCTTCTTGAATGCCCCGCATTACCGCTTCGTCCAATTCCTCAACGGTTATGCGGACGCAGGCCATCTCGTCTTCTTGGGCTTCTTCCTCATGCTCGGTTTGTTGCTCCAAAATGTCGGCCAGCAAGTCCTCGGAAGAAGCGGGCGGCTCTTGTTCCAGCGGCTTTTCTTCCTCGACGGCTTCTTGTTCGACGGCTTCTTGCTCAACTGAAAGGTCCCGCTCCAACGGCTCATCTTGCTCAACAGGCTCCTCTTCCTCCGAATCAACGTCGTCAAGAATGCTTTCCACAACGCCGCCGTCTTCCTCGTCAAAAATTTCCTCTTGGGAAACAGTCTCGCTTTCTTTTTTTTCTTGGTCGGCAAGAGCCTTTTGGTATTCTTCGGAACTTGTGTCCACAATCTCCGCCACGACCTCTGTTTTTAGCGCCACAAAAATCGGGTGCTCCACAAGGGGGCAGTCGATGTAAAGGGTTTCTAGCGCGTCGCAGCCTTGAAAGGCCTCGCTATGGCTTTGGACTACAGTTTGGGGAATCGTAACTTCTCTGGCAGTGACAGGAACTTTTATCAAAGTCAAGGCGCCGTCGTCCCGGCGGGCAAAAAGGCAGCCGTCGTCGTCAACATAAAAGGCCGGGTTGTCGTCGGCAAATCGAATGTGGGACAAACTGGAGCAATTTCTAAAAGCGTCGTCTTCTATAAGCTTGAGGCCTGCCGGCAAAACCACAGTCTTTAAATTTTCGCAATACCCAAAGGCGCCGCTTCTAATCACAGCCACGCTGGGAGGAATTGTGGCGGACTCAATCGAATGGCATTCAGAAAAAACGTTTCTGGGCAGTTCCAAAATTCCGTTTCTAAAAGGGATTTCCTTAAGGGACGCGCAAGACTCAAACATGCTTTCGGAAAAAGCCTTGATTGTGTCGCCCATCTCAACTTTTTCAAGGGAAAGGCAGCCTCTAAAAACTCCGGCTTCCACCGACTCAAGGGCCTTTGGCATTTTAATTGTTTGAAGCGCGTCGCAACCGGCAAAGGCTTCGTAGCCAATTTGCGTAACGCTGTCGGGAAGAACGACGCTGTTTACCGGACAGTCGGCAAAAGCGCGCCTTTCTATTTTTTCAACGCCTTGCGGAACAAGGACGTCCGCAGGGCAGTTTTGTTCGTCCACGCCGAAAAGAGATTTGTTGTTGTTCGTCAAAAAAAAGACGTCGCTTGCTTGCATAATGTTTCATTATACAGCGCAACGGGAAATTTTTCAAGGGAGCCTCTAAAAAGTTCAGCTTTTTAGAGGCAACTTTGAAAATGCGATGTT
>CALDIB010000033.1 GCA_937902125.1 uncultured Treponema sp. | reverse complement strand
TACAAGAGATTGCCGTGTCGAGCGCGGCAATGACTCATACTTATTGGACAGCCCCGCTACTTTTTTTGCGGCCTTTACTGGCCGGAAATTTCAAAAGTCCGCTTTTGTCCGTCCTGCCAATACTTCTTAAAGACCCGGCGGACGTCGGCGGCGGTCAATTTCTTGGCGGCGTCGGCGATTTTGTCAAAGCCGTCTATGTCGCCCAAAGAAAGGAGCGCGTTGGCGGAGCGGCTGGCGATGGCGGCGCAGGACATTTGGTTTTGGTAGGCGGAATTTATGTATTTTTTTACATAGCCCTTTAGGTTGCCTTCAATGTCGCCGCCCAAAAAGTCTTCCTCCGCTTCCGGAATGTAGGAGGCCGCGTTTTCCATGTCGCTCACCCTAAACAAAAACACCATTCCGCAAGGGGCCGGGGAAAAGCCAGCCGACGTTGAAGGAGTGTAGCAGGCGCCGTATTTTGTCCTGACAATGTTAAAAAGCGACTCGCCATACATCGAAGCCGCAAGACGCGCGGCCGCCAAATCTTTTGAATGAAACGAAGGGCTTTTAAAAACCAGCGCGATGTGGCCGCTTCCCTTTGCCAAGGCTGAACTCTTTAAAGAAACAGTTTGGCCAGAAATGTCAAAGTCTGGAATTTCAGGAATTGAAAAATCATTTTCCAAAGAAGGAATGTTTCCCAGCGTTTTTTCCAGCGTCCTTTTAAGCTTTCTTAAATTGACGTCGCCGGCGGCCACTACAAAAATTCTTTTCGCGTCAAGAATTTTTTTGTAATGGGCCTTCAAGTTTTCCATCGTGATGTTTTGTCTTGATTCCGGCAAAACGGAAGCGGAAGTGGAAAGGGGATGATCCTTGTAGATTTCCTTGTTAATCGTGTAGAACAAAAGTCTTTCGGGATCGGCCTGCATTCTTTGCAAGCTTTGGTCGCATTCTGTCATCATGTTGTCAAATTGGGTTTTGTCAAAGGAAGGATTTAGAAAGCAGTCCAAAAGCGCGGAAAGTCCTTCTTCTAAATAAGAGGAAAGGCAGGAAAGAGACATATAGGAACCCAAGTCAAGCTCGCTGTGTCCAAGAGAAATATTTTTGTCGTTGTCCAAAAGAAGCAAGTCGTCGTATGAATGATTTTTTCCGCCCCGGCTCACAAGTTCAAACAGCTCTCTTTCGATGCCTGAATATTCCCTGGAAAAAAGCGCGCTCCCCCCGCGAACGCAAATGAGAACGGAAGCCATTCTTGTGGAATCCACGCTTTTGCAGTAAACGGGAATTCCGTTCTTTAAAGAAAAAGCCGGAAGGCCGCTTGTGTCCGCCTTTTTTTGACCGCAGGAAAAAAGCGCGGACGTTAAAAATAAAATTCCTCTAACAAAAATATTCTTTTTCATAAGTCTTCTCCTTAACAAGCAAATACATGCAGCTGTTTGCGCGAGCCCGTCCGCGATTGCCGGCGCTCGCAAGAGCGCGGTTGGATAAGTTTCCAAAAGCAAAACGGAACCGCAGCGCAAATGTTGCGGCTCACGCGAAAATCATTCATCTTTTGTCTTTCCATAATTTTCAATTGCCGCCATTCCACCAAAACGCGTCCTCTTTTTTGATTTCCTCAAAGCCTTGCGCGTCAAATTGCTCCTTGAGATTTTGAAAAACCGTCGGGTTCACCGCCACAACCACAAAGGCATTCTTTCCCAAAAGATATTTTTTCAGCGCGGCGGCAATGTCCTTGTCGTCTGCCTTGTCCATATTTTTTTGGTAGTTAAAATAATAGTCTTTGTCGCAAACAGTCCACCAATAGCGCGCTTGGGAAAGGACGGCCGAAAAGCTTTCGCCTTGAATGGCCTCTCCGTCCCTGCGGCTTTTTTTCATAGTCTTGATTTTTTCTTTTCCAACTATGCTTTTTGACTCGATGTAATTTGGAATCATTTTTTCCGACAACAGCGAATGAAATTTTTTGACCCGCTGGGGAATTCCCCCCTCAGGCTCCAGCATGACCGCGTAAAAATTTATTGTGGAAGTTCTGCTCTTTGTGGAATAGCCGCCGCCGACATAATCTTGGGAGACCACCCGCAAGTCTTGGTCGGCCACAAGTTCCTGAACAAAGGAAGAGTCAGGGCTGTTGATGTAATTTGTGAACAAGTCCAAGGGATAAGTGGAAGCGCGGTCAAAGTCAGCGTCGGCTCCGCGATAGTAAACCATAGTTTGCGCGATTTGCGGAGAGACTTTCTCGTTGGGCATGACAAAAAATTTTGTCGTCTCAAAAGGCTCAGGGTTTTGAATGGCGCGTTCTGAATCAAGGTCGAAGGAGCCCGGCTTCCACGAACCAAAAATTTCTTGGGCAAGGCGGCGGACTTCCTTGGCGCTCACGTCGCCGCCCACAAAAAGCGCGGCGTTGTTTGGGACATAGTATTTTTCTTTTATCGATTTTAATTCTTCAAGGCTCGCCTCTTGGACAGTCTTGACGGCGCCTGCGGGATCAAGCTGCCAAGGCGCGTCGGGAAAAAGAGTCTTTATGAAAAAATTTCCCATAATCGAATCAGGCGAATTTATGTCGGCTTGAATTTCCGAGACGACGACTTTTTTTTCGGCCTCAAATTCTTCTTCATTCAAAAGCGGCTCGCGAATGGCGGCGGACCAAAATTCCATTCCCCGCTTCAAGTCTTCCGAGGGAATCGTAAAATAATAATTCACGCAATGCTCGCCGGTGCTTCCGTTCCAATCGTCAACTCCAAGTTCCGAAAGCGCCTTTTGAAAAGCGGCGGCGTCCTTGCAAAGAGAATTTCCTTTGAACATCATGTGCTCATACAAATGAAAAATTCCCGCGTTGTCCCTCCGCTGGGTCACGCCGCCTGAGCGGACGGCAATTTCTATGTAAGCCAAGGGAACCTTGTGGTCTTCCTTTACAAAAACGCTAAGGCCGTTTTCCAGCTGAAAATACTCCGGGTAAAGGGAGGGAGCTTTTTTGCAAGACGCAAAAAGCGCCGCAAGCAAGCATGCCGCAAGAAGCAAAATTTTTTTTATCATAGTTCCTCCAAAGATTGCCGAACCAAGCGCGGCAATGACAGACTTACATCAAGTTCGAGTTTTCCCGTACATTCTTTTATTGTAAACAAAAACCAAGGCCGCCATCAAGACAATTATTCCGTAGCCAATCCAACTTAAGCAGTCCGGCATTTGGCTGAACATGACAAAGCCCAAGATTGACGAAAAAATTATTTGCGAATAATCGTAAATTGAAATCTCCCGCGCAGGAGCGAAAAAGTAGGCGTAGGTTATTCCAAACTGGCCAAGGCAGCCGGCGGCGCCCGCTCCCATCAGGCACAAAAATTGAAAGGCCGTGGGCGGAATAAAATTCAAAACCATAAAGGGAAGGCAGAGCGCGCAGGAAAAGCAGGAAAAAAAGGCGATGACCAAAGGCCCTTTCACTTTCATTGTCCCCAACTTTCTGACGCAAGCGTAGGCAAAGCCAGCGCCCATGCCGCCCAAAAAGCCGGCCAAGGCCGGAAGGGAATGGAGCGCGGAAGCGCCGGGCTTAATCACAAAAAGAGAGCCGCAAAAGGCGCCCACGGTGGCCAAAAATGGAAGGACTGAAATTTTTTCTCCCATTAAAAAGAAGCTGAAAATGACGGCAAAAAAAGGAGACATCTTGTTTAAAATGGCCGCGTCGGCGATGGGAATTCTGTCCAGCGCGTAAAAGTTTCCAAAAATTCCCGCGCTTCCGCAAAGGCCCCGCAAAACCAAAAATTTTAGCCCGCCCTTGGGAAGGCTAAAGCCGCTCTTTTTTTCCCCGGACTTGTCCTTTCGCCTTGCGGCAAGCAAGACAAAAATGGTGACAAAAGCCGCGACTATGTTTCTAAAAAAAGCCTTTTCGGTAAAGGGAAGGTCGCCGGCCAAATGCGCCAGCGCGGCCATCAAGGCAAAGTTGAAGGCTGAAAAAACAAGGCAGAAAGAGCCCTTGACATAAGAGGAGCTTGAAGAAGTCAAGGAGCGGACAGCGGCCTCATTCCCGCAAGGCTTTTCCGCTCCGCCGTCCTCGTTTTCTTGGCTCATTTAAAGTCCTTCACTCCGTCCAAGTCCAAGGTGGCAAAAAGGTCTTCCACAGTTTCACGGCGGCGGATTTCTTTAAAGGAGCCGTCAGGCCGCATGAGGATTTCGCCCGCTCGGAGCTTTCCGTTGTAGTTGAAGCCCATGGCTCTTCCATGCGCTCCCGCGTCGTGAATGATTACCAAGTCGCCGTTTTCTATTTTGGGAAGGGGCCTCTGGACAGCGAACTTGTCGCAGTTTTCGCAAAGGCTTCCCACAACGTCGTAGACTTCAGTTTTGGGAGCGGCCTCTTTTCCGCTGACCGTAACCTCGTGGTAGGCGCCGTACATGCCGGGCCGCATAAGGTCGGCCATGCAAGCGTCCAAGCCGATGTATTTTCGGTAAATGTTTTTTTGGTGAATCGCGGTGGCCACAAGCCAACCGTAAGGGCCTGTGATGGGGCGGCCGCATTCCCATTTGATTTCAAGTCCGTCAAGGCCGGCGGGAACAATCATCGAATCGTAAAGAGCGCGGATTTTTTTTGCAACAAGCTCTATGTCAACTTTTTTTTGGCCGGGTTTGTAGGGAATTCCGATTCCGCCGCCCAAGTCAAGGAATTCGATTTTTATTCCAAGCCTTTCCTTGAGTTCCACCGCAAGCTCAAAAAGCATTTTTGCGGTGTCCACAAAGTAGTCGGGGTTCAACTCGTTGGAGGCCACCATGGTGTGAAGGCCAAAGCGCTTGGCTCCATATTCCATGGACTTTTTGTAGGCCTCAAAAATCTGCTCGCGGGCAAGGCCGTACTTGGCCTCCTCGGGCTTTCCGATAATCGCGTTGCCGTCCTTTAGAGGGCCTGGATTGTAGCGGAAGCAAATCAGCTCCGGAAATTTTCCGTCCAAAGAGGACCGCAAAAATTCTATGTGGCTGATGTCGTCAAGGTTTATTATCGCGCCATGCTCGTAGGCGTAGCGGAATTCTTCCGCGGGAGTTTCGTTTGAAGTGAACATGATTTTTTCGCCCGTGATTCCGCTCATGACGCAAAGCATAAGTTCCGGCAAGCTTGAACAGTCTCCGCCGCACCCGCATTCCGCCAAAACTTTAAGCATGTAGGGATTGGGCATGGCCTTTACCGCAAAGTGTTCGGTGAATTTTGGAAAAATCGAAAAGGCTTTTGTAAAATAAGCCATGTTGTCGCGAATGGCCTTTTCGTCGTAAAGGTAAAAGGGCGTGGGAAATTTTTTTGTCAACGCCACAAGCTGTTCGTGGTTCAAGGGAAAATTGTCGCTCATTTTTATGCCTCCAAAAGCGCTTAAAAAAACGCTCGTTTTTTTATGGGGAACATTTTATCGGAAACGGAGAGTTTTGTCCACGCAGGGGCGCAAGGAGGCTGGGGAGAAGAAAAATGAGCGGCGGCGCGGTGACGAATTACAACATTACGCCAAGGCTCATAAAACTTTCCAGCAACCGCCTTTATCACAAGCATAAACGAAAGTTGTTTTTGGCTGTGATTTTTCAGCCTCCCTCTACCTTAACCAGTCTTCTTCAAGCAGAAACTGTTCAATTCCAACGTATTGAATTCCCTTGTCATCTTGCAAGGGTTCAATATTGTCTTTTATTACCACAAACTTTTTGAACGAATCATTTATTCGGCAAAGAGAATTTATTTCCTGCTGCTTTTTTGCTTCATCATCTATATTAAGCGCAGACTGAATATAAAAGCGTTTGTCTCCCATATTTGTAACAAAATCAATTTCAAGGAAGTTTCGCTTGCTTTTTCCATCTGCATCTTTAGTATTATGCTCCACAACTCCTATATCAACATCAAAATTGGATTACGGTATTTAGCATTTGCCGCTTCATCAAGCGCAAGCTCAACAATCTGATTCTCTTTATTCCATTTTTTATTAAATACTGATGGTATATTGTAAACAGAAGATAAGATTTTCCACAGCGTCGGTTTCCTGTAATAATTTTTATAAGTCCATTTTCTTTCTTTGAAACTAATTTTCCTAAGTATCGCGGTCTTTTGATCATTATTTTACTCTTAGAATTTTTGCGTATTTACGCAATTATTTTAAATGAAAATTTTCTCCACATAAGGGCATCTCGAAAAACTTATTTTTCAGCGATTTTTCGAGAATGCCGGCGAGTTTTAACTCTTGAAAATAGCAAGAGTTAAAACATCGCAGTTTCAAAGTCACCTCAAAAAAGCTGAACTTTTTTCGAGGTTCCCATAAAGCAATCTGCAATTCCATAACGAGAATATCCATATTGGAGCGATACAATAAAAGCGCGGAACTTGATATTTGCGCCGTTAAAGCTCTCTTAAAGCCCACCACCCTCTTCCAAATCCGTAACAAGAATGAAACAAATCTTCTTTTCCATTGAAACTTTTGGAATCGCTTGAATGGCATTGAATAACATTTCGTATCGCGCCTGCCATGCCTGAAGTTACGGGTTTTCCAGTATAAATCGCATAGTCATTATAAATCTCCTCGTAACAAGCTTTTCCGCCATGTTTTTGGAGAATTTCAATAATAATGTCTTTCATTGTCAAATTTTTCTCCCTTTCAAAATTCCTAGCGGCAGGCAACGAACGGGAGGTTGAAATTTTATCGTCAGCCTTTTTTAAAACAGACTCACCGTAACGAACTGACTTTACAAGATATTTGGCAAAAGAAACTTTGCTTCGTATGTCCGTAAACGATTCGTCGTTGTAAGCGATTTGTATGTCCATTTCCGGCCCAGCATGTCCACGACTTATCGCCCTTGTATGCATCTCAGTTTTTTTTATGGATTTTGCCGGAATAAAAAAGGCGCTCAGAGTTTTTTTGTGAGAGTCATTTAGTATAATGTTCCAGTCGTAGTCTAAAAAACTTATGATTGGATTTGCCCAATAATACGCTTTTAACGAGTTCACCGACGCAAAAGTAATGTTTCCAGTCATATTCAATCCCTTGCCGCGTAAAATTTCCAGCGCTTCTTTTTTTGAAAGGACTCCTCTATCGGCCGCCAAATTTTTTTTCCTTTCAAAATTCCTAGCGGCGGCGGGCAACGAGCGGGCGCTCGCATTATTTTTTGGAATCAATAAAACAACTTCCATAGCTTACAAATCCTCCTTGGCCTCAAGTTTTTTTACAAGCTCGCGATATTTTTCAGGAATAACGTATTTTTTGTATTCATCGATCGGAATTGCATAACTTCGCGCGTTTAAGAATTTAAATGTTTCCAAGTCAAGAAAAAGCTCCTTTTCGGCGACTTCTCTTGTCACCCGACATTCCAAAAAAATCGCAAGGCAGTTTTTTTCCAAATCCCAGCACGAAACGCATCTTGCGAATTTTTTTATGCGCAGTATCGCGTCAGCTTTTTCAATCGAACGCTCTTGCGCGATTTGCGATATTTTTTTTCCGCATAAATAGTCGCAAAATATGTCGCCGTCTTTGTATTTTTTTAACGTAGGAACGCAGTCTTTGATTTTTGAAACGTTCATCTTAACATAAACATAGTCGTCCGTTGACAGATCTTCCACATTGGCTTTGGAGTCTATGACATTTATTCCGCGCTTTTCTAGCTCCAAAAGAATTTCTTCCATCTCGTCTGACTCAATAGTTTTTTCGTCAAACGCGCTGAACAAATCGTTCCACGACAATTCTTGGGCGGCGGCGCGGTTAATCAAGCCTTCAAGTTTATCACGCGAAGTTTTTTTTATCATTCTTCAAACGTCTCCATAAAGTCGCAAATATTGTTGAAAACGTCTTTTTTTGACGATGTTTTTTCAAGAATTTGTTCGTATAAAAATTCAAGTCCGCCCAACATCACGCGAGTAAAATAAAGTTCGTCTTTTTCGGCCTTGTCCGTTCCAAGATGCCTAAAGGCCTTGTTGCAACGTTCGTCTGCGGAAGAACAATATTTTTTGTCTGTAAGCATCAAAAGCTTGTAAAAAAACTCTATGTCGTCGCCGTAGCGCGCCATTTGCTCAACGTCGATTTTTGCCGGTTCCGTTTTAGTCTTTAAGTCGATGTCGGCCTTTAAATTGCGGACGATTCCCAACGCGGCGCTTATAAAAAAAACGTCGATGTTCCTGCAATCCAATTTGTCTTGAGCCGCGATTTTTCTGACTAGTTCGGCGTGCTTTCCTTTTATTTCGTAAGTGTGGTTGAAAATAGCCATTTACACATTCTCCTCTTCCACAATAGTTTCCATATCGTCTTTCCCACGTTTTTTTAAAACATAGGAGTTTCCGATTTTTCCTTTCATTTCTTCTTTCGCTATGTTTCCGTCAGTGTCTTTTATGAAAATTATTATTTGCTCGGACACTTTTGGCAAAACGGAACAGATGGACTTTATGCGCTGCTTGTCCAAAGCAGAAAAAGGCGCGTCAAGGACAAGGGGATACGATTCAAGCTCTATATGGGAATCTTCCTCGCCTTGCGCTTTTTTCTTGTCGCTTTTTATCACGTCAAGCAAGCCCGCCAAGAATGAAAAAATCACGGCCATTCCCTGTCCTGTGGACTTTTCCAAATCGGTGTTTGTAGAAATCCTGTAGTTTTCATCAATCTCGATGGAAAAACTTTCGCCGTAAATGTTCTTAAAGGCCTGCTTGACCTTTTGCGTAAGAAGAGTTCGCTTTTCGTCTTCGTCGCTTTTTACTTTCCGCTCAAACATTTCCAAAAGCCTTTCCGTCATATTTTTCCAAGCGATGACCTTTTTTCCTTCTTCCGTAGAAGAAATAATTTCTTTTCTTTCCCTTTTCGCGCGCTCCAAATCAACTTGAAGCTGTCCTATCCTTGCGACGCATTCATCGCGCAAGCCTTGAGCTTTTTCTTTCTCTGCGCGGTCGTTGTTCAAGCTTCTCTGTATGGCGCTGGTGTCTTCCGCCGAGTCAAGTTTTTCTTTTAGCGGCTCAAGCTCTTCATTGAGAGTTTCTATGATTTCAGATTGAGAATCGATTTGACTTTTGTCGTTTTGAAGGTCGTCTTTTAGGCCTTGTCCTCGGGCGATTTTATCATCCGCTTTTTCTGACATTTGCCTTGCTAAAATCCCGATGGATTCAGGCGGAACCACGCGGCGCCATCTTTCAAGGGCTTTAAAGGTTTCGCTTTGTCTTTGGATTTTGTTTCCGCAAATACAAATTCCTCGCTTTTCAATCCAATCCAACAAATCCGCGTGCAATCGCTCTGGAATGTCCTCTGACTTTAGCCTTGTCAAGTCGTCAAGGACGGCGTTCATTTCGCCAGCGCTTTTGCTTAAAAAAGCATACGGCGCTTTTTGAACAAAAGACTTTATTCCAAACTCATAGATTGAATTTAGTCTTTCTTCGGAGCGTTTTAGTTGCTCTTCTTTTTTTTCTATCTGCAATTGAATGTCCTTGGCGGACTGAATGGATTTTAACCTGCTTTGCTTTTCTATGATTTGTTCTTCAAAATCCGCGATTGACTTGTCTAGGTTGTCCTTTTTTACACGAGAGCATTCCAAATCTTTTTCTTTTAAAGCTATCTCGTTATTCAAGCCTTGCAATTCTTCTTCAAGCCCCGCCACATTAGAAACGTCGTATTCTTTTGAGATGCTCTTTAGATGCTTTATGGCGTTTTTATAGTAGTCCAAGTCAAGCAGAGTGTTGACGGCGTTGGCAAAATCCTTTGGCTTTCCGACTTTTATGTCGTTTGACATTGAATCGATTTTTTCTCCGCTCAAGAAAAAATATTGCGAAAGTTCTTTTGGAAGAATCTCGTTGACGCAATTTTCTAGGGCTCTGCCATTTAAAAATTTCTTTTCGCCATTGACAGTCTCTGAAATGGAAAGGACAGAAGAGGCCATGTCAACCATGCCGTTTTTCATAACATAGCGGCTTGTCCTTGAAACTTCGTATTCTCTTTTTGAATGCGTCATCGTTATGGTGACATTCACCGCCCGTTCAAAGCCGTCGCGCATTTCCTTTTCCACGGATTTTGAAAGAAGCGACTCTTTTTTTGTGAAAGCGGGAGTTTCGCCGTAAAAGCACCAAATAAAGGCCTGGCTTATGACTGTTTTTCCCGCGCCGTTGTCGCCAAGAAAAAGCGTCACGTTTTTTTCTTTGTCGGTGGAAAATATGATTTCTTGCTTTCCGACATATTGCCTGAAATTTTCTATTGCCATTTTTTTTATGAGCATTTTTCGCCTCCTGTCAGTCTTGCGCGTTCACTTTGCCTTGAATCAATTTTTTGATTCGATCCTGCATTTTTCTGTCGTTACATTCCTTTGTCCGCTTGTTTTCGTGTTCCCAAGACATAATCTGCTTAAACAAGTAAAGCTCGATCTTTCGCTTTTCCATTTCGTTTTCATCCATAAATTTTTTCCTCCAAGTCTTTGCATTTATCGTTTAGAGAAAAGTTTTTCTCTAATTTCTTTATTAACGCGTCGCTGTCCTGCGGATTTTTTGACTGCGCAGAAAACTCCTTCATTCGCGCGACTTCATTTTTTGCCAACGCCCTAAACGTCTGATTTTCAAAATCGTCCTTAAATTCTATCGCCTCCACTCCATACGGCAAGGTCACAAAATCGTAGATTTCCGCAAACTCCTTTCCCTTAAAAGTTCGCAGGACGCGCCCCCTGCGCTGAATATATTCTTTTGGATTTGTGGAACTAGCCAAAATAAACGCCGTTTTTATCGAAGGAATGTTCACGCCCTCGTCAAGGCACTTTATGGCCGCAATCGCTTGCAATTCTTTTCCTTCGGAAAATTTTCGCTTTATGACTTCCCTCTCTTCAATTGAAGTTTCCGCCGTAAAGCGGGATATTTTCATTTGATATTCTTCGTAGACGCGCCGGATAACTTCGGATATCTGTTTTTGAGCGCTTTCGTCGTCATCCCTAGAATAAAAATCTTCGTCGTATTTTACGGCGCCGCAATAAATCAAAATCATGTTCTTGTCCCGATAGTCCTTTAACTTTGACAATAGGGCGGGAATTTTTTCGCGGCAAGACGCGACTATCCTAGAACGAAGAATGCATAAAAATTTTCCACGCGCGCTTAGCCTTTTTTTTCGCGTTTTTGAATCGGTCTTTATTTCCATGCTTATGGACTTTGTAAGGCTTACATACTCATCCCGCTCTTCGTCGTCCAACGAAACCACAATTGGATGGTAAAAGTATGGAACTAAAAAGCCTTCATGAATCGCCTGCTCAAGTCCATATTCAATGCACTTGGTTCCAAAAAACTCATACAACGCACTCGTTCCTTCATCATCGAAATGTCTATCTAAAGTTGCGGAAAGCGCAAGCCTGTATTTATATTTTTCTTCAAGCAAAAATCCTCTCGCGCCCTGCGAGCCCAAATTGTGGGCCTCGTCCGCGATTAAAAGAATTTCTTTTTTTATCCGCGAAAGACGCTTTTGAACATAATCGCTTTTAAAAGTCGCGACCGTGGCGACCAAGCAAAAAAATCCGCTTTTTCCGTCTTTGAAGTTTCGTTTATACACAGCCCTGTCCAGCCTGTCTTTCCAATCCTTTTGGCCAGAAGAGCCAAAGGCGATTATTGGCTTGATGTTGAATTTTTGAATGTCTTCCACCCATTGCGTCACAAGGTGAATATAGGGGCAAAGTATTACCGCGCAAATTTCGCCGTCTTTGTCATCAAACAATTCTGTCAACGCCGCCAGTCCCGTCAGCGTTTTTCCAGTTCCTGTGGCCATGTCAAAAATGCCGCGGTAATTCTGAGCGCGCCAGTTTTCTATCGCCTCTTTTTGATAGCCGTGAAGATTGAGCCAAGACGGAAGAGTTGGAATATTTGGAGGAAGTTTGGGATCAGACAAGACAGAAGGATTTGGCTCTTTTATGATGTAGACAACTTCTTTTTCGTCCATGTCGTATTTCGCCTCAGATTTTTTGTACATCAAAACAATCTGTTCTTTTAACTTTGGAAAATCAAAAGTGTTTAGCGTTTCGTCTTTTCCGTTCCAGATTTTTTCAAAGGCTTCAAGTTTGCCTTTCGCGCGGTTTTCAAAATCGTTCCATGAGCAGTAAACGTCTATCGCCTCGTAATTATTCTTAAAGGCATTCGCAGATTCATTCAAAGAGCCTGAAAAAGAAACATAGTCTCCGCTTTTATCCTGAATCACTCCAAGCTTTTCGTGATACATTCCTGATTCTGTAAAAGCGATTTTTATATCAAGCTGTCCGTTTGCAATAAGGTTGGCAAGAAGATTCAGCCTGTCACTTTCCAAGTCAGAAATTGGCTCTCTTAATTCTCTTAAGACAGCGCTTTCGATAATTTCTTTTCGCCTGTCATAACCTGTTTTCATCGCCTCGATATCTTCGTCTGAAAGTTTTGGCGAAGTGACAAGTTTTATCTTTCCGCCGTTTTTAGAAAACTTGCAAAGCCCGCGAGAAAACTCAACTAAAGCGCTAGAAGAAAAAAAACCGACTGAGCGCATATATAAAACCGATTCAGACAATAAGGGATTAAAAAAATCCTTTACGATGTTTCCGTGAAGATTTCTGTATTCCTTTTCTATTTGTAAATCTCGCAAACTCATATATTTTCCTTAATCCATTCCATCGCATCTTCCAATCCTGCAAAATCTTCGTCGCTCGTAAACGCCCCAACGCTAAAGCGCGCCGTTCCCGCGGGAAAAGTTCCAAGAGTTTTGTGGGCGAGCGGCGCGCACTGTAAGCCCGTTCTGACCGCGACGTTTTTTTCGTCCAGAACGTTTCCAATTTCGTCCGGGCTGTAGCCTTCAAAGACGCAAGAAACAACTCCGACGCATGGGTCAAAAGCGGCGCAAGAAGAATCCGCGATTCTCTCGTCGGCGGGCAAGGCCGCAATATGCAAAAAATCATATTTTTTTAAAATCTCTAAAAGCCTTTTGTGATTTCCCCTTTCTTTTTGCCTAATCGCGTCCGCGTCGCGCGACCACCATTTTAGAGCGGCGTTCAAGCCCGCTATGGCCTGAATGTTCACGCTGCCCATTTCAAAGCGAGAGGGCAAATCAAAAGGCATGTCCTGCTTTGCGCTTTCAACTCCAGTTCCGCCAAAAAGAACTGGAAAAACTTTTTGCAAAAGCGCCTTAGGATTTGCCGCAAAGCCGCTTACGCCCAAAGGGCCCATCATCGTTTTGTGGCCTGCAAAAACCGCAAAGTCAAAGTCGTCGCTTCCAACGTTCAAAGGAAGCAAAACCGCCGACTGCGCCATGTCCAAAATCGTAAGCGAGCCGCGCTTTTTTGCCAAAGCGCATAATTTTTCCACGGGGCAGACAAGGCCGCACACATTGCTCACGTGGCTCAATATTAAAAGGTCTGGCTTTTCTTTTTCAAAGAGGAGCTCGATTTTTTCTAAATCGTAAGAAAAATCTTTTTGTATCGGAAGAACATTCACTTTCGCCCTTGCATCTTTTTCTAGCGAATGAAGAGTCCTAGTCACGGCGTTATGCTCAAAGGGAGAAATATAGACTGTCATCGCTTTTGTGTCCTCCGCGCTTTTTTGCCGCGCCCTTTCGATTCCCAAAATCAGCATGTTCATGGCGACAGTCGCGCTAGGCGCAAAGACAACCTCTTTGTTGGGGCATAAAAGCAAAGACTTTACAAGGCCCCGCGTCTCAAAAATCAGCTTGCTCGTTGCGGAAGAAATTTTATACTGGCCGCGCCCGGCGTTCGCTCCATAAGCCCTGTAAAAAAAGTCCATAAAATCGTAAACTTCCGCAGGCTTTGGATAAGTCGTCGCCGCGTTGTCAAAATAAAAAGTTTTCATTTGCAAAGCTCCTTTAAGACGCTCATCAAAACCTCGCGCTTTTCGCTTTTGGTCACAGACTGTCCGTATTCGTCTAAAATGTTCAAAAGCTCTTTTTGCAACCCTTGCGCTTTTTTTGAACATTCGATTCTTGAAAAATGAACGCTCTCGTTTTTTCCCGCAAATAAAATTCTGTGCTCGTTTATGTCTTGAATTTTGGGCGCTTCCCGAACAGCCTGGCTTTCGCCATTCTGTTCGGGTCGGGTCATTCGCGGTTCCGCTGTCGCTTCATTCCGCTCCAGTCGCTCTCGCTCCTTTTGCAGAACGGCTTCGCCGCCGCTACTGCCCCTAGCGCGTTTTGCGTAATCGCTTAGCGCTTCTAAAAATTCGCAAAGGCGTCTTTCAAAAGTCTCAATCGTGGAATCGTTCCAATCCACGGCGTTAATGCCTGTCAAAACCGGAGAAAGCGTGTTGATGATTTTATGCTCGTCTCCTCCGCAATGCTCAAAAACCGCGAAAACGCTTTCCGCGCCGTTTTCAAATTTATGGTTCATGATTTGCGCGTCGCCGCTTTGCAAAAGAAAAGCGTATTTTTGATAAAGCGCGCAAAGGCTTTCGTCCGCGCTTGAAGATTCTTTAAAAGTCCGCTTTTTTCCTGCGCCTTTAAATTCTTCAATTTTTTCCGTAAAAATTCTTTTTGTAAGGGAGGCAAGCGTTTCTTCCAAACCGTTTAAAGCCCGTTCGCGCTCGCTTTTTGCCTCCTCCAATTTTTGGACAAGGGCAAAGGCAAAATCATCCGTTGCAAAAACATCGGGAAGAATTTCAAAAAGAAATTTTTGGCTGTTAGAAAGCGCGTTTTTTAGCTCGCCCATAAAGCGGACGTTTTCTTTTTTCATGCCAATCTTTTTTTCGCGAGAATATTTTGGAAGCGAGCGGTACCAAGAAAGCATAAGGGACACAAGCTGGCTGTAAGTGATTTTTTCTGGGTCCACGCTTTTTTCAAAAGAATGTTCTTCAAACATAGAGCAGAGGGCCTTTATGTAAATCGCCTTAGGCTGGTCAAAAGAGACAACGCGCAGAGTAAAACCCTCGGGATTTTCCGCAAGGTCGCACAATGTTTTTGAATCAAGGGCTAGCTCGCCCGCCTCGTTTTTTATGAGCGCGTTTCTTTTTATTTTAGAAAAAGAAACCGAAAGATAAATTGGAATCAGGCCCCGCCTAAGGCCTATTTTGTTTTTCTTGTCGCTCAAAAGTTTTACAAGCCCTGCTAGTTCAAGAGATTCTTTTTGCGCCTTTTTTATAAAAGCGTCAATCTCGCAAAAAAGCCCTTTAAAATTTTCCTTAAGGTTTTCGCTTGCGGCGTCAAAAAATTTATGGTCTTTTTTAAAATCCAAAACGCCCGGAACGCAAAGAGCGCTTCTCATAAAAGAAAGCTCTTGCCCTCCCTCAATTCCCAAATCGCCGGCGTCAGAATTTAAGATTGCGTCAATCAAAAGCCTTCTGCTTTTGTCCGCCGCGCCGGAAAGAATGTTTTTGTTCAACGTTTCATTGTTGACCACAGGCGTTTTTGTAAAATTGCTTTCGCAAATTTCCGACAAAAGGCTGTCTAATTGGGAGCGGCGGTAGAGCTTTTTTTCTTTTCCTAAATAAAAGTAAAGGCTTTTTTCGTTTTCTGGATGCGTAAAATCTTGAATGAATTTTTGAACGGAAGCGAAAAGGTCTTCTTGCATCAAAGCCAATTCATCTAAAAGAATTTTGTCTTGCGCGTTGGTCGTTTTTAAAAACTCTATCGCATCTATCTCGCGCAGTTGCCTTGCGATATTTTTAAAGTCATTTGTCTTTCTAACAATCAGGCAGCCGAATTTTAATTTTTCAGAAAGCCGCCTTGCATAATCGATTTTTTCTTTTTGCTCTTTTTCACTCTCGCCGCTCTCGTCGCCGGCAAAAAGCAGGGCAACTGCAAGGCCGTCAACGCAAAGGCTTTCTTCTTCTTCGTATTTTATAAAAGAGTCGTTTTTGTTCGCGAAAAAAAATTTAAAGTCAAAGTAGCGGGTCATCGCGCGCTGAATGTTATACTTTACAGGATAAAGATATTTTTCCTGATTGAGCGCGTTCAAAATTTGAACCTCGCTGATTTTATGTTTTCTTTTTTCAATTATGTTTGGAAGAAGCTCCGACAAATCAAGGCTTAAGTTTTCTTTTAGAATCAAAAATCCGTTTGAACGGCTTAAATACAAAAGATTCTTTTTTTGAAGGCTTTCTATCGCCTCGGAGACAACTTTCCAATCGTCTTTTTTATAAGAATAAATGTCGGCCAAAGTTTCTGCCGTCGGGCTCAAGCGCTCAAATTGCTCAAGGCAATAAATCAGGCAGACAGTCTTTATTATCCTCTCTTGCATTTTTTTGCCTGGCCCGCTTTCGCCTTTAAGGGATTCAAGGCATTTTTTTGCCTTGGAATAAGTCTTTTTTATGGGGCTTGAGTAGCTTTCGTTTCTTAAGCTGCCTTCAAAATAGTCAAACAAAACGTCGCACTCCACAAAAGAAACTTTGTCCTGCTCAAAGCCTTTTTTTTCTAAGACAGAAGCAAGCGAATGTTTTTCGTTTCCCGCCAAAAACGTGAACATCGTCCTTTCGTTTTGGGCGATCTTTTCGGACAATCGGGGAAGAACGTAACTTGCAAAAGGGCTTAGCGGATAGCAGTTTTTTGCGACATTCTGACACTCTTCTTTTTTGCAGAAAAAAAGTTTTTGCGCGCTCTTTGTTTCACTCCGGCTTTCAAATTCAGTTTTGTGGGCCTTGTAAAATTTTGGCCACAAGTTTTTGTCTTTTTGAATAACTTCGCCAATGACTTCGTAAACTTGGCTGTAATCCGAATTTAAGACGACGCGCTTAAAGCGCTCGCTCACTCCTTTCCAGCCGTCAACTTTTTCTTTTGGAAGGTTGTCGATGTAATTAGAAAATTCTTTGTGGGAAATCAAAAGCAAATGAAGCTGGTTTTTGTTTCCCGCGCCGCTTGAACGGCAGCATTTTTCAGCAAAATCCTGAAGAAGCTTTATGTCGTTTATGCTCGCGTTAGAAATTGAACTTTCCAAATATTTAGAAAATTCATCGTACACTACAAAAACGCCTTCAAAGCCTTCCTTTGATTCGCTTAGTTTTTTGCTGACGTTTTCGTAAAGCTCAACAATGTCAAAATTTGAAAAGGGATTAAAAACGCTTCCGCTTGTAATTTTTGGATAGATTTTTTCAAACTGCTCGTAGCTCTTGTCGTCAAAATCGTTCAGGCGGGAAACAAAATCTTTTACAGGAACGCCAAGTTCCGCCTTTAGCGCCTTGTAGGCAAGCGGATACTCTTCCTTCCATTTTTGAATCGTCTTTACGGCGGCCATAAAATTGGTGTCCGGCATAAAGCGCTCAAGTTCATTCTGCTTTAATGTCTGATACAGCGACAGCAAAAAAGACTGGCTCAAGCTTGTAGAAGAGCCGCTTATTATTACAGGAAGAATTTTTCTTTTGCTCAAAAGGTAATTGGAAATGTCTTCGTAAAGGCCAAAATTTTCTTCCTTGATTTTTTCTAAAAGTCGGCCAAAAATTTTTTTGTCTTTTTCAAACAGAAGGTTCAAGGCTTCTAAAACGATGTGGCTTTTTCCCTTTCCGTAAGCGCCAATCAAAATGCGCGCGCGGCTGCTAGAAGGAGCAAAGACGCTTTCAAACAGCTCTTCAATTACGGCAAGGCTTTCTCTTGTTGGAATAAAATCCCTGACTTTCTTTTTGTCGCGCAAATCGTAAGCGATATTCACCGAGCTTTGAAAATTTTTTGACACGCTGATTAACTTTTTTTCTTCATTCATTTTCAAATTCTCCGTAATACTCTTTTACGCATTCTTCATAAGTCGTCCGCTTTTTTAGGCGGACAACATCAAGCCCCGCAGTCCTTACAATCTGCAAGCAATTTTTGTTTTCCAACTCGCCAAGAATGTTCATCAGTAAAATTGAATCCATGTTAAAGGCTTTTCCCGGACTGTATTTTCCGTTTAAAAGCGAAGAAAGCTTTATTTCCGCCTGCCAAAAGCTTTTTGCCTCTTGTTCCGCTTTTGCCGCCTTGCTTCCGCCCTTTGCTTTTTCATAAGGCAAGTTTTCCTCGCTTTTTTCTTCACAATTTTTTTCAATCATTTTTAAAATAATGGCGTATAAGACAAGCGGCGAAATCGCGTTTTTTAAAGGGCAGGTCTTTTTTATCTCCCCTTTTTCGTTCTGCTCTAAAAGCCTTAGCTCAGAAAAAGGAGAGTCCATGTTGCTTTCAGGATCTTCTTCCAAATCCATGGCGCGCCTTGAGCGGCCAATGTAAGTGTGGCGGATGCAGTCAAAATCTTTTTGAAAGCTAGAAAACGCGGCTTTTTTGTCGCCGTTCATTTCGTCCCATTTTTCAAGCGCGCGGCAAAAGTCCTCTTCTGAAAATTCTGTCATGTTAAATTCGTTGAACAAAAAGTACCAGCTTGTCGCGCTTTCTTTGTTTGAGGCAAGGTTGTAATGCAAAAGGCAAAGCGTTCCGCTCTCCTGAATATAGGGATCGTTCTCGCTTACAATCTTTCCCAAAGGAGAGAGCTCAAAGATTTTCTTTTTTGGCTCGTCGTTTGTGACGCCGCATGCCTTTAGCCAAAACCTAAGGGATTTGACCATGTTGCGCCCAAGGCCCAGACGGTCCATCGCTTCAAGCTCGCCTTCTTTTCCAGACTTTTTAAAAGACTCTATGTTTTGAATGCCCTTTTGAAGCCAGTTTTTTCTTACGCTAAAAGATTCGTGTCCGCTATATTTCATTTTTGCCGCCCTTTGTCCTTAGATATTTGTCCATCATGCAGCCGCCTGTAAGATATTTTTCTGTAACGCACATCTTGCAGTGAACGCATTTTTCTGGATTTATATAATATTCGCCGCCGGCGATTGTAATCGCGCCTTGCTTGCAAACGCTTTCGCATTTAAGGCACTTTCTGCAGGCGTTGAATTTTTTCACCTGGTATCCGATTCTTCTTTGCAAAGCCTCGTGGTCTTTTGCGCTCATAGTTTTTATTTTGACCGCGTGTTCAAAGCCGTCCTGGTTGAAAGGCTGAATGGCAATAATCGGGACGTTTGACTTTGGATCCAAGACCAAAGTTTCGTGAATCAAACGGCGGCCCATTTCTTTGGAGATTTTTCCAAAGGGAACGAACATGTTCAAAAATGAATCGTCAAAGCCGTGGGTAAGAGAATAAATTTTCGCGCGCTCTTCGGAAGTACAGGCCGTAAACTTTAGCTTCACGTCGCCGCTAGAAGCAAGTCCGTTTCCGCCCTGCCTGGCCTTCCACTTGCCGGAGTCCACATACTCTTGCGCGTCCGACTTTCCAATTGAGCGGGCGAAATCCACAAGAAACGCCCGCCATTTTTGGCTGCGGTCTTTCATGTAGATTGAGCTTAAAAACTGGGCGCGAGTGTTGTTGTTGGGGCAGCACCAGCAGCCGACGCGGTCGTAGCCCAAACGGTAAGCGTCGTTAAAATCCACTTTTTCGCCAAGAAGGTAAAGCCACACGTCTATGTCCTTCCAATAAAAAATTGGGCTTGCGACAGTTTGCTTTTGGATTTTCACCGACTCGGTGTTTTCGCTAACTTCCTCGTATTTTTTTCGGGCGGCGCTTTCAGCCGCGCGGATTCCGTAAAAGGTGAGTATCTGCATATTGCCGTATTTTCGGTTCAAGACTCGGGTGATGGGGCCTGTCTTGAACATGGAGCAGCACCACCTCATCATGCGGGCGGGCGGCCCTATGTCCTCGCAAACTTTCATAAAATCTTGGTCTGTGTTTTTCGCGATTTTAAATTCGCAAAAATTGTGGCTTTTTCTGTAGCGCTCTGCGTATTCATAAGTCTGCGGAAATTCCAGCGTGGTGTCGCCAAAAAGATGGGTCAGCCCCGCGTTGGAAAGCGCCTTTATGACCAAGTCAGCGCTGGCCGTGGAATCTTTTCCGCCGCTAAAAGAAAGGACCATCTGCTCTTCGCCAAAACGTTCCGCCTGCTTTTGAACAAACTCGATTCCTTCATTTTTTATAAAGTCAAGCCGGCTCTTGTTGGCCAAGACAAAAGCCTCCGCTTGCTTTTCAAAGAGCTTGTAGGACGCGCTTTGGCGCGCGACAAGATTTTTGTTTTCGTCAAGTCCTTGCGCCATCGCCGCGCTGTCCGCCTCGCGCAGCATTTTTATAGAAAGCTGGCGCTTTTTTCCGTTTATAAAATATGTGGAATTGCTTGCCCAAACGGACCTTTCTAGCGTTTCTTCTTTGGGAAGGTTGAACAAAAGACTAATCAAAAGCTTTTCTTCCGGAAACACCGGCCTAAGATCGGTAGAAAGGTAAGAGACCGTTCCTTTGCACAAAGGACATTCTTGCGGCGCGACAAGAGAGCCGTCTTGGTCTACGCTCAAGATTACCGGCGCGTCGCAGCCAGAGCAATAGTAAATGTGTGCGAAAAAACGAACGTTTTTTGCGGCATATTTCCCGCGTTATTCACAAAATTCGTAAAATGTGCTATAATAAGACGAGAATTTGTGAGGAGGTTGTTTTATGAGAGTAAGAAGTTTTGAACAGAACATG